>DASWAB010000329.1:0-4038 GCA_036391375.1 Nitrospirota bacterium | reverse complement strand
TGTATTGCTCCGCGAAAAGGAGGTGCTCGCTCAAAAAAGGAATAAGCTCGCTGGTTCGCTCGACAAGGGCGTGTGTATCGTTCTGGCGGCTCCGGTTAGAAAAAAATGATGCGCGGAGCGATCTTGCCCCCGAAGGCGCAGCCGATGTATCGTCCTTGACGCTGAGGGAAAGAGCGATAAAATCATGCGGCAGCGCATAGTCGGGGAGAAAAAGCACTTCCCGGCCCATGCCGACCGGGACAACCTCTTCGCGAAGGCCCGCAAACAGCGTTGTTGGAGCGTGCGGGGGACCGCAATTCAGAAGCACGGTCTCGGCCTCAATTTCTTCCTGTGCTGTTTTGATGCCGGCGACCTTGCCGCTTCCCGGTGCAAGCGCGGGCGGAGACTCATGGTAGCGGACTTCCCCGCCTTGTTGAAGAATGATGCTGTACAACTGGTCCGCATATTTCTTAAAACCGCCGTGGAGATGAAGCGGCGGAAAATCGCACAGGGTGATAAGGGACGAAAGCGACAGATCTCCGGCCGGTCTCTGGAAAAAATACAGCGACTGGATATCGAAGAACGCCGTCAGTTCCCCGCTGAAACGGTATCTCCGGATAAAACCGGCGGCGGTTCTGTGCCGGGACAGGGAGGAAAAAAAACGGTTATTGGCGTTTTGAATCGCCTTTTTGTGCAGATCGCGGTAAAAATTCGCGACGCGGTCTATTTCCTCCGGAAATTCCCTCCTCAGTTCTTCCAGCGTTTCATCCTGCTCGGCGTAAACGGTAATTCTCTTGTCGGGAAGCGCCACCTGGTAGCAGGGAGAATCAACCGACGCGCTCTGGACGATCCCGAGGCTTGCGAAAAATTCATGGATATCCCCGCCCCGCTCCAAACCGTATAATAAATCGGGCGTGGAGAAAAAAGCGAAGCCGTCTTTCTCAAGCAGCCCCAGCGCGCTGTTCAAAGATTCGCCGCTCTCAAGGACGACGGTCTTTTTCTTCCGGCTCGACAGCAGCGCCGCTGCCGCGAGGCCGCCGAGTCCCGCGCCGATAACGGCGGCATCGTACCTGGCCACGCTTCCTCCCGTAAAAAACAAAAAAGGAAACAGGTCATCTTTGCGACGTCCCTATTTCCTCTCTTTATCCGATGTTCATAGGTATGATAAAAAGCTATTTGGTCTTTGCCTTCTCCCGGATGGCTTCTTTCCGCGACAGGCGGATCTTGCCCTGCCGGTCAATCTCGATGACTTTGACGAGGACCTCGTCTCCCTCTTTCAACTCGTCGGTCACCTTTTCCAGTCTGCGCTCGGATATCTGAGAGATATGGAGGAGGCCGTCGGTGCCGGGGAATATCTCCACAAACGCGCCGAAGTCCATGATCTTCCTGACCTTCCCCATGTAGAGCTTGCCGACCTCCGCCTCCTGCACGATGCCCCTGATGATCTCCTTGGCCTTGTTGGCGGCGGCTTCATCGGAGGACGCGATATTAATCGTCCCGTCGTCCTCGATGTCGATCTTCGCGCCGGTTTGTTCCACGATGCTCCTGATAACCTTGCCGCCGCTTCCGATCACGTCCTTGATCTTGTCCGGATTGATCTGCATCGTGATGATGCGCGGCGCGAAGGGGTTCAGGTTCTTCCTCGGAGCCGGGAGCGTTTCGAGCATCCTGCCGAGGATGTACAGCCTCCCGTCCCTCGCCTGCTGGAGGGCCCTTCGCATGATATCGATCGTGATGCCCTCGATCTTCATGTCCATCTGGAGCGCAGTGATCCCCGTGCTTGTTCCCGTGACCTTGAAATCCATGTCTCCCAGGTGGTCCTCGAGCCCCAGGATATCGGAGAGCACGATCACCGTGTCGCCTTCCTTGATGAGCCCCATGGCGATGCCCGCCACCGGCGCTTTGATGGGCACGCCAGCGTCCATGAGCGCGAGCGTCCCACCGCAGACTGTCGCCATGGAGGAAGACCCGTTCGATTCAAGGATGTCCGATACTACCCTGATGGTATAGGGAAATTCCTGCTTGGTCGGAACCATCGCCTTGAGCGCCCGTTCCGCGAGCGCCCCATGCCCGACCTCTCTCCTGCCCGGCCCGCGAAGCGGTTTCGTCTCGCCGACGCTGAAGGGAGGGAAATTATAATGCAGCATGAAGGTTTTGAAGTATTCGCCTTCGAGGGAATCGATACGCTGTTCATCCTCGGACGTCCCGAGGGTGGCCACGACGAGTGCCTGGGTCTCGCCGCGGGTAAAGAGCGCCGAACCGTGCGTTCGCGGAAGGAGTCCGACGGATGAGCTGATCGGCCGGATCTCATCCGGTTTCCGGCCGTCGGCGCGGATGTTCTTTTCGAGGATAATCTTCCTTACCTCGTCCTTTTCCAGGTTGAAAAAAATCGTCGATATCTGGAGGTTCCGGTTGGGGTCGTCGTTTTTGAGCTTCTGCTTGATGTCTTCGAGCAAAGCATCCAGTGTTTTCTGCCGTTCCAGCTTGTTCGGAATGACAATTGCCGTCCTCAGCCTGTCCATGGCCAGGCCAGCCACTTCTTCCGCGAGGGCCTTGTCGATCTCAACGGTTTTTACCGGACGCTTCGGCTTTCCCACTTTTGCCGAAAGCTCGTTCTGAAGCGCAACAATCTTCCTGATCTCGCGATGGGCGATATCGAGGGCCTCGATCATCTGGTCCTCGGTCAGTTCATGCGCGCCGCCCTCGACCATCATAATGGCATCCGCCGTTCCCGCCACAACGAGGTTGAGACGCGTTGATTCGAGGTCCTTCTGCCCGGGGTTGATGATGTACTTTCCGTCATGAAACCCCACCCGGACCGCGCCGATGGGGCCCTTGAACGGAATATCGGATATCGCGAGAGCGGCCGACGACGCAATCATGCCCATGAGGTCCATGGAGCTCTCGTCGCCGATGGAAAGCACGTTCGCAATGATCTGCGTGTCGAAATAATATCCGTCGGGGAACAACGGGCGGATAGGACGGTCGATGAGGCGCGATGACAATATCTCTTTTTCGCTTTGACGGCCTTCGCGCTTGAAAAAACCGCCCGGTATCCTTCCGGCGGCATAGGCCTTTTCCTGATAGTCCACCGTCAGCGGCAGAAAATCGACATTTTCCCGTTCCACCTTCGAGGCGACGGCCGTTGACAGGACCACCGTGTCGCCGTACCGAGCGACGACGGCGCCGCTGGCCTGCTTCGCCATTAATCCGGTTTCGAGGATCAGCCGTCTGCCGCCGATTTCTGTTTCAACTGTTGTTACCATGAACCCTCACTTTTTTGTCTCTACAATGTAGTAGTATTATTTGCGGATGTTAAGCTGTTCTATGACCTGACGGTAGCGCTCCAGGTCGTTCTTCTTCAGATAATCCAGATGGCGACGCCTTTGACCGACCATCTTCAGGAGACCTCTCCGCGAATGGTTATCATGCTTGTGCGCCTGCAAGTGCTCCGTCAAATGACTGATGCGTCCGCTCAGAAGCGCTATCTGCACTTCCGGGGACCCGGTGTCCGACGGATGCCTGCGATACGTATTGATCAGACTTGTTTTCTGTTCCTTATCCATTCAACCGTACCTCCTTTCGTCAAAAATATTTCCTGAAAAAATTAAATTATCATATTTACAACGTGATGTAAAGCGTTTTGTTTATGCTATTTAAGAAAAAACAATGTCCGGCTGCATGGTCCCCGAAACGATCCGGGCAAGGGCCAAAAGCCTGCCTGCCGGGCTATGAAGCCGTACCAGACCGCCGCCGTCCGCTGAGAGCTGCGGACAGGGTATATGGTTGCCGTGCAGTATCCGTATCGTCTCCGCCTCGCTGACCGGGACTGAAGGAAATTCCGCCAGCGCTTCGTCGATGGAGGTGAGGGCCTGCTCCGCGGCGCCCGCGGCCGCCAGATCGGCGAGACGATCGAGCGTCATCGCCTGGCTGATGCTGAAACGACCTGATCGCGTCCTTACGAGGTTGGCAAGGTGCGCCCCCATGCCGAGAGCGTCTCCCATTTCAGAACACAACGTACGGATATAGACGCCCTTTGAGCACGTTATCGTGAAATGT
>DASWAB010000328.1:0-9081 GCA_036391375.1 Nitrospirota bacterium | reverse complement strand
GCATGGCCCTTCGTGCAATGCGCTGCAGGAGGGCGCGGTGGTGTTTGTCGGTGGTATTCATAGTGGGTTGTATTATAGAAGAGAGGGAGGAAAAGTACAAGAGGGAAAGGACGATGGGACTTGAAGTTCTCAGACGTATGGATTTGGAAAACACGCAAGAACCGGGAAATTGGCCGTCCTCGTTTATTTTTACCATGCCGGGTGTAGGAGCGGAGATCGCTTTTTTGCTCTGCTAAGCGGGCATATGATATGCATCATAACCACTTCGCGCAGTCTGTGCTACATTTTTAACAGAATGTTTTGTCTTCGCCTGCCGTCTGGTTAACGGCGAAGAAAGCGGGGAGTACCATGGAAATCTGCAATGCCTGCCCATCAATATCAGGAGAGGACCTCCAGGCCGCCCTTCGGGAGCTGAAAACCTACGTGGACGTCACGGAGGAAGACCTTCTGAGTATATATGCCCTCGCTGTTCGCCACGCGCGAAAGCGGCGGTCGACAATGGTCTCGGTCCGGACCGTGATGGCCGAGAAGGTCGTTTCCGCGACCGGAACAATGAGCCTTCAGGACGCCGCGCGGCTGTTGTCTGTGCATACTATCAGCGGCATGCCTGTGGTGGATGCGGATAACCGGGTCATCGGCGTGATATCCGTGGCGGATCTCTCCCCGAGGGCAGGAAAAGGAAGGCCGGGCGTTTTGAAAGACCTTCTGCGACGGTTCACCGGCAAACCCGCGCTGGGGGGAAGGGACGGAGAACACGTGGAAGACGTCATGAGCGCGCCGCCGATAACCATTGAGCCGGAGGCGGACATAAAAGAGGTCGCCGCCGTCCTCGACATGCGCCGGATCAAGAGACTTCCCGTCGTCGATCGGGAGGGAAGGCTTCTTGGCATCATTTCAAGGGGCGACGTAATCCGCGCCATGGGCGAGGGAAAAGAGAAGGGCGCGCTGCGCAAGTGACCGAGGCGCGGGCGGGGCGGTCCGGAGGCAAGATGACGTTATCAGAATATATCTCCAAGATGAAGGGTGGTTCAAAAATTCCGCCCGGGGTGGGCGCAGGAGAACTTGCCTGGTCCTGGCTTGGCTCGTCAATCGGCATCGGCTTCTGCGCGTTCCTGTCGGCGAAATATTTCGAACCCCGCGACCTGACGCTTCTTATCGGGTCATTCGGCGCGTCGGCGGTCCTTGTGTACGGCGCGATCAAAAGCCCGCTTGCCCAGCCGCGCAATCTGATCGGAGGTCACGTGCTTTCCGGGCTCGTGGGAGTAGCCTGTTACCGGCTGTTCGGGGATACGATATGGATCGCCTCTGCCATGGCAGTTTCGCTCGCCATTGTCGCGATGCTCTCCACCAAGACCCTCCATCCGCCGGGCGGCGCGACGGCATTGATCGCCGTCGTGGGAGGGCCCAAAATACACGCCCTCGGATACCTCTACGCCGTACTTCCGGCGGGAGCAGGGGCGGTCATCCTGATGTCCGTCGCCCTGTTCGTAAACAATCTCTCGAAAGACAGGAAATATCCGGAATACTGGCTGTAAAGCCCTGCCTGAAACGCGCTCACGGACATTGATGGGCGCACTCTTCAAGTGTGAGCAAATCCATTAGATTTTTTTAGCGCACGATGTTCATCAATGTGAAGCGCGCGATTTTATTGTCCGCCAGGGGCTTGACAATGCAGGGTAGTGTGAGTATTATAGCCTGCAAGTCAGAGATATGAGTGTGCGGCTGTCCCTCGGGGCGTGGCGCAGCCCGGTAGCGCGTCTGCTTTGGGAGCAGAAAGTCGGAGGTTCGAATCCTCTCGCCCCGACCAGAAAAAGCAGTGCGAAGTGTTTTAGTGCCGAGTGCGGAAGAGAAGCAGACCATAAAGCATCGTTCCATTACGCACCCTGCACTGAATTCCGCATTTGAAATGCGCCTGTAGCTCAGGTGGATAGAGCAACAGCCTTCTAAGCTGTGGGTCAGGGGTTCGAATCCCTTCAGGCGCGCCAATCAATCATCGAATGATCGGCAGGTTTGTGGGGCCGATGGACGAAAAACGAGGAACACCTGACCTCAGGGGTTTCAGGGGAAGGATTCCCCTGAGCTTTGGGGGAGCAACCGGAGGGGGCGAGCCCCCTTCGGGGAGCCCCTTGCGGGCGACGGTCAGCGGGTTCGAATCCCTTCAGGCGCGCCAAAATAACGGAATGCTGAATGTTTGTTGACAAAGGGCGGCCGACAATATACAATAGCGGTAATTTCGCAACCCGAAATTCAACAGCAGAAAAAATTACACGGTGGGCGTAGCTCAGCTGGTAGAGCACAAGGTTGTGGCCCTTGTGGCCGCGGGTTCGAGCCCCGTCGCTCACCCCAATTGTATATCGTGCGGAGTTCGGAGTGGGGAGTGCGGAGTAAGGATGGTGTTTGTCATTGTCCTTCCGCCGCATTCCGCATCCCGCACTCCGCATTTTATTATGCGCCCGTAGCTCAGCTGGATAGAGCGTCGGCCTTCGAAGCCGTAGGCCGCAGGTTCGAATCCTGCCGGGCGCGCCAGAAAATCAAATATTGCCGCATGCGCCCGTAGCTCAGCTGGATAGAGCGTTGGCCTCCGAAGCCAAAGGTCGTGGGTTCGACTCCCGCCGGGCGCGCCATTTGATTTTTGATTATGGAATAGAGATGATTTCGGCTTTCAAAAAAATTTGTTGCATCTCCGGTTAAAGCTCAGTATAATACCTCGTTTTTAGGGTGGTCAGCCACGGGCCGTTAGCTCAGTTGGTAGAGCAGCTGACTCTTAATCAGCGGGTCGAAGGTTCGACTCCTTCACGGCTCACCATAAAAAACTCAGGGAGCAGTGAGCAGCGGGCAGCGGGTAAGAAGGCTGCTTCCTGTTCACTGCTCTCTTTGTTCGCGGCCCATGCTGCGAGAGTGGCGGAACTGGCAGACGCGCCAGACTTAGGATCTGGTGGGCAACCGTGGGGGTTCAAGTCCCCCCTCTCGCACCAATACGACGGTAAACGCAACGGGTTCGAAGTCAAACGGGCCGACCTCATGCATTCATAATGATACGCAGATATCAAGATAAAGGCGGTAGCGAATGAAATCGACAATTGAAGACATCAGCACGGTAAAGAAAAAATTGCATATTCAGGTCGGCACTGATGCAATCGCGCGGGAGATGGTCAAGGCCGTGGCCGACGCGGCGAAAAAGGCGAAGATCCCGGGGTTCCGACCCGGCAAGGCGCCCAGGGCCGTGGTTGAGCGGCACTACGCGGCGGAAATCGAGACCGAGGTGATGAACAAACTGATCAGCGCCTCCTACCTTGAGGCCCTTCAGGAACACAGCCTGAGCCCCGTGGAGATGCCGAGCATTACCAACATCTCTCCCTTTGACAAGGCGGCCCCGCTGAACTTTACGGCAGTCGTTGAGGTCAGGCCGAAGATCGAACTGGGCGAGTATAACGGCATCGAGGTCAAGGAGCAGGAAATCACCGTAAGTGACGAGGAGGTGGGCGATGCCATCGACCGTCTTCGCGAGATGTACGCGGAGCTCGAGGTCGTCGAGGGGCGGCCGCTCGATAAGAATGACACCGCCATCATCGATTTCGAGGGTTTCCGGGAAGGCAAGCCGATCGGGGGCGCAAAAGCTTCCGACTATATGCTCAATCTCGGCTCGAACTCCCTGATCCCCGGATTTGAAGAACAATTGACGGGCATGAACAGGGGCGAGACCAGGGAAATCAAGGTTGTGTTCCCGGCGGATTATAATAATAAGGACCTGGCGGGCAAGGACGCGAATTTTACCGTTACGCTCAAGGAGATCAAGAAAAGGGTTCTCCCGGAACTGAACGATGAGTTTGCAAAGGACATCGGCCAGGACAAAACGGTGGCCGAGCTTCGCGCGGGGATCAAAAAGGACATCGAGGTCCGCAAGGGCAACGATCAGACGTCCGCCCAGCGCGAAGCGCTGCTGTCGAAGCTGGTTGAGTCCCACGTCTTTGACGTGCCGCCGGGCATGCTGGAGCACGAGCTCATGTCCATGGCGCGGTCGCACGCCACGCGGATGGCGCGCAGGGGCTCGGACATGAAGTCCTTCGATATCGCCAAATTCCGCGAGGAGAACAGGGCCATGGCCGAAAAGCGCGTGAAGGGGCTCCTGCTGCTCGACGAGATCGCCGGGAAAGAACAGCTCGAAGTGAGCGAGCAGGAAGTCAACTCCGCGCTTGCAACGATGGCGAGAAGCTCCGGCCAGACCCCGGACGCGGTCAGGAAATATTATGAATCGCAGGAAGGCGGACTCGACAGCCTGCGTGCGTCCCTGATACAGGAAAAGGCGCTGGCGCTCTTGCTTTCCCGCGCGAAGAAGAGCTATAATTGAATCGAAGGCAAATTCAGATAAACCAGGAGAATATATGTCTTTAATCCCCATGGTAATTGAGCAGACGAGCCGGGGCGAGCGGGCTTATGATATTTACTCCCGCCTCTTGAAGGACCGCATCATTTTTCTCGGCACGCCCATCGATGATGTGGTTGCGAACACCGTGATCGCGCAACTCCTCTTCCTGGAGGCGGACGATCCGGACAAGGACATATTCCTGTATGTCAACTCGCCGGGTGGCGTCGTGAGCGCCGGGCTCGCGATCTACGATACCATGAACTACATCAAGTCCCCGGTCTCGACCATCTGCATCGGCCAGGCCGCGAGCATGGGCGCCCTGCTTCTTGCTGCGGGCACCAAGGGCAAGCGGTTCTCCCTGCCGCACGCCCGGATCATGATCCACCAACCCATGGGCGGATTTCAGGGACAGGCCACGGACATTGAGATCCATGCCCGGGAAATCCTGAAACTGAAGGAGACCCTGAACAAAATTTTGTCGAACCATACCGGTCAACCGATCGAGAAGATACAGACCGACACGGACCGGGATTTTTTCATGTCCGGCGACGACGCGAAGACGTACGGAATCGTGGATGAGGTGATCACGAAAAAGGCGCCCCGTCCTGCAAAGGAGAAGTGATCGTATGACGGAAAAGAAAGAACAGAGCGGCACCCCCCTCAAATGCTCGTTCTGCGGCAAGGGGCAGGACGAGGTGAAAAAGCTGATTGCGGGTCCTTCGGTTTTCATCTGCAACGAATGCGTCGATTTGTGCAACGAAATCATCGCTGAAGAGTGGGAAGATGTAAAAGAAGCGAAACTGCCGAAGCTCCCGAAGCCGGCAGAGATCAAGCGTACGCTCGACGAATACGTGATAGGCCAGGAGCGCGCAAAGAAGATACTATCCGTGGCCGTGCACAACCATTATAAACGCATCGGCGTCCAGCATGAACTCGGCGACGAGGTCGAGCTGCAGAAGAGCAATATCCTGCTTATCGGACCCACGGGCGTGGGAAAGACCCTGCTCGCCCAGACGCTTGCAAAGATCCTCGATGTCCCGTTCACCATCGCCGACGCCACCACCCTGACCGAGGCGGGATACGTGGGCGAGGACGTCGAAAACATCATCCTTAAGCTTCTCCAGAATGCGAACTATGACGTGGAACGCGCTCAGCGCGGGATCGTCTATATCGATGAAATCGACAAGATTAGCCGCAAGGCCGAGAGCCCGTCGATCACGCGCGACGTCTCGGGTGAGGGCGTGCAGCAGGCGCTCCTCAAGCTTATCGAGGGAACCGTCGCGAGCGTCCCGCCGCAGGGCGGCCGCAAGCACCCCCACCAGGAGTTCATCCAGGTGGACACGAAGAACATCCTGTTCGTATGCGGCGGCGCCTTCGTAGGCCTCGATACGATCATTGAACAGCGCTTGGGCCAGAAGGCCATGGGTTTCGGCGCCGACATCCAGAGCAAGAAGGAACGGAAACTCTCCGAGACGCTCGCCAACATTCAGCCCGGCGACCTGCTCAAGTACGGGCTCATTCCCGAGTTCATCGGCCGCATGCCGGTCGTGGCGACGCTCGAAGAGCTCGACGAACACGCGCTGATCGACATTCTCACGCGCCCGAAGAACGCCCTCATCAAGCAGTACCAGAAGCTGCTTGCGCTCGAGGGCTGCAAGCTCCGCTTCACCGACGACGCCCTGACCGCGGTCGCGAAAAAAGCGATCAGCAGGAAGACCGGCGCCCGGGGGCTGCGCGCCATCCTCGAAGACGTGATGCTGAACGTCATGTACGACGTGCCGTCGCAGCCCGGCATCCGGGAATGCGTCATCAATGAAGAGGTGATCAACGACGGCGTCGAGCCGCTGCTCATCTACGAGAAGATAGCGTAAATCAGGCGTTAGAGAACTGGACAGACAGAAGAATCGTTTATTTTGTCTGTCCTTTTTTTCTGTTTTCTGTCATTGTCATCTGTCTTCTGAACTCATGAAAATCCTCTCAGCCGAATTCATCGTCAGCGCCGTGGGGCCGAAGCAGTTTCCGTACGACCACAAGCCGCAGATCGCCTTCGCCGGACGCTCCAACGTGGGGAAATCTTCCCTCATCAACGCGCTCCTGCACCGGAAAAACCTGGTCAAGACGAGCGCCACTCCCGGCAAAACCCAACTCATCAATTTTTTCCTTATCAACGAGGCCTTCTATTTCGTTGATCTGCCGGGCTACGGATATGCGCGCGTGCCGGGCGCCGTGACCGACGCTTGGGCGCCGATGATCGAGGGTTATCTGCGGGGCGCGCAGGAGCTTCGCGCGGTCGTCGTGCTTCTGGACAGCAGGAGAGAGCTGGACAGACGGGACGTTCGTCTGATAGAATGGCTGCGGCAATACGATATCCCGTCCATTTGCGCCCTGACCAAGGCCGACAAGCTGAACAGGCAGGACGCGGAGAGAGCGCGGCGCGGCATCGGTTCCGAACTGGGGATTCCGGACGCGTTGGTCCTCTCCTCGGCAAAGACGGGGCAAGGGATGAAAGATCTGTGGGGAGAGATAACCAGAAGATTGGAAAAGCCTGAGACGCGATTTTAAGAAGCTGGCACCCGGACGCGCCAAAAGTTGGCGAGTGGCCTCTGCGATTAGCCAGCGCTTCGCGCACCAATAAAAAGGGAGGAATATGCAATTGAACAATCCTCTGTTCGTCTCCACCGTGCTTTTTGCCTTCCTTTGCTTCGTCTTTCTTGTCGCCACTGTTGTCGTCTGCAAAAAGAAAAAGATTTTTGCCACGGCGTCCAATTTCCTGATCGCCCTCCTTATGCTCTCCCTAACAGCGCTGTTCGGCACGATCAGCCTCGCCATCCAGGGGTATCGCGCGCTCACGCGCGAGGACCTTGCCGCGACCGTGAAGGTGGAACCCGTCGGGCCGCAGCAGTTCCGGGCGAGCATTGCCCTCCCCGACGGCGAACGGAAAACCTTTTCCCTTTCCGGCGACGAGGTGTATGTTGACGCCCATATTCTCAAGTGGAAACCGTGGGCGAACATTTTTGGCCTCCATACGTCCTATGAGCTCGACCGCGTTTCCGGCCGGTATTCGGCCCTGACTGATGAAAAGACAAAGCCGCACACGGTCTTTTCACTCTCCGTGGACAAACCGGTAGACATGTTCGAGCTTCGGCGGAAGTTCGCCATGCTCGATCCCCTGCTCGATGCAGAATACGGGTCCGCCACGTTCATCAACACGAGCGCCGCGGAGGAGTTTCATGTTATGGTTTCTACGACAGGATTGCTGATCAGGAAGGTGGAGACGGGGCAGGGGAAGTAGAGGAATGTTTTCATGGCGTTTCCCGTTGTGCCTTCAACCTATGGTTCAACAATTGCCTTTTTATAAAAGAGGTGACGTTATATGAGATGCTCTGACCTGAATCATTGGATCATTGCAGCTTCCCTCGTTTTTCTTCTCCTGCCTGTCAGATCGATCGCGCTGGCAGGCAACGAACCAATAGAGGACCAGATTGCGGCGATCCTGGCCGATGAAGCAGGCCGGGGGAAAATAAAAGTCGTAATCTTCGATTTTGACGTTTCCTTTTCTAATCCCGAAAAGAGACCGCAGGAAAATGCGGTAAAAGACCTGAGGGACCGTCTCACGGAAGAATTTATAGCAACCCTCCTTGGCAAGATAAAAGGTTCGGGAAAGCGGACTGACATATCGCTCATCGACCGCGGCAAACTGGACGCCATCCTGCGTGAAAAGAACATCCCGAGGACCGGCCCGGCAGAACCCGGGGCCACGGAATTAAGCGCGCTTGCCGGAATTGATATCGTCATTACCGGCAGTATACAGGTATCGGGCGGCTCCTCAAACGTGATGGCGAAAGTGGTCAGGGTGAAGGATGGTGAAATTTTAACCATTGTTAAACAGGATAAACCGGATAAAACGGGAAAGCCGTCCCCTGCGTTCCGGACGCCGATTGCTGTTATTGACCAGGCTGAACAACTGAAAATCGGTTCCTGGAAAGCTTTGCCAATGAACGTGATGTATGATGGAACGCTCGCCGTAACCATGAACGTCACCAAGGGGAACCCGATAGATGTAATCGTGATACCAGACTCAGAATATGAAAACGTCAAAAACAACAAAGAAGTCCACCCCCTGACTGTTTTCACGTCTCTCAAAACGAAGAACTACACCCGCAAGGCCCGCCTCGACAGCGGCTCTTATTATCTCATCCTTCGTGACAGTTCGATAGGAATTCTCTCACGGCAGCGCAGCAACATTGAAATAAAGGTCCAACTGGAGCCATGAGTGATGTCTTCCCTGATATGCTGAGCCTTTTTCATCCTCTCCAGATGTTGCGCCTGAGGGCGCAGTCTGGTCATCATATTCCCCAATAATCGAGTCGTCTTTATCTTGCAGCTAAAGTATGAAGTTTTAATCATGCGTCTCTGTGCGCGTAGCAAAGCCTTTTAGCCTTTTTCACAAAATTATTCGTCCTTTTCCCCAAAATCGATTTTCTCCTGCTATATTAGGAAAGTAGGAATTAAATGCTCTTAAATGTAAGGCGTTGCGTTGCGGGGCAGGAGGTGCGTCTTGCAAAAAGTAATTTTCTTTGCTGCGATAGCGATTGTACAGTTTTCTTTTTCCGCGCCAGTCGCTGCTTATGAGACGATTGAAATCAAAGACGGCGGAAGCATAGAAGGCGTCGTGGAGTATGCCGGGAAAGCCGTTCCGCAGGACCCACTGCTCA
>DASWAB010000327.1:0-4716 GCA_036391375.1 Nitrospirota bacterium | reverse complement strand
TGCTTACCTGCGCGGACCCGCTGTATTGCTGAGCTTTTTTAGAAAAAATAAACCTTTCGTTGCGCTTCGATGCACAATGTTGATTCTAAAAATTGAAATTCTGATATAATGTACCCATGTTCGATGCCTCTTGAGGGGGGGGGAGCAGCACGACTCATTTTTTACGGAAGAAACCAACCTTTTCCGCGTCGTTTCCGCCGCAGGGCCGGCGTGATGCATGCCGGCAGCCGGTGCGACGCCCCTTTCGCGCACTCATCCCGTTAACGCTCAGGAGAATTCCGAGGTGACAGTTATGAATATCTCCCTCTTCATCGTGGGCCTGTCGCTTGTTTTGCAATTGCTTGCAGCCGTTATCGCCCTGAGATTGATCATCTTCAGCAAGAAAAAGACTGCTGGCGTTTTCCTGCTTCTGGCGACGCTGCTCATGTTTTTCCGCCGATTTCAATCGTTTCATCGTTTCATCGCGGAAGGGGATGCCGGAATCGATCTTTTCGCCGAGATTACCGGGTGCGTCGTTTCCGTCATGCTCGTCGTAGGGCTTTTGTATTTAAGCAGATTCATCCCGCTTCTTCAACAAAGAATCGAGGAACATGCGCTGTCTCAGCAAATACTCCAGGATGTCAACGCCAAGCTGCAAACGCTGATCCGGTCAATCCCCGATATGATTTATTTCAAGGACCCCGCCGGCAGGCATATGATGGTGAACAAGGGGTTCGAAGACTTCACCGGCGCGACCGAGGACATGGTCGTGGGAAAGACTGTTGATGACCTGCTGCCCGCCGGCGCCGCCGCGGATTGCAAAAAGAGCGAAGAGGAATTGATAAAGAACCGCAGGCCTGTCGCCTTCGTGGAAGCCCTGACGGGCAGGGACGGCGTGAAAAGAGTATTCGACACCGTAAAGGCCCCGATCTACGACGCCGGGGGGGCACTCATGGGAATCGTGTGTGTGAGCCACGACGTCACGGAACACCGGCAGGCGGAGGAGCGCATCTCGCGGCTGAGCCGTCGCAATGAATTGATCCTGAGCTCCGCGGGAGAGGGGATTTACGGCATCGATACGGACGGCAACGTGACCTTCGCCAATCCGGCGGCCGAGAAAATGATCGGCTGGGAGCCCCGGGAGATCATCGGAAAGCGGCAGCACGACATGCTGCACCACTCGAAGGCGGACGGCTCCCCCAATCCCCCGGAGACGTGCAAAATCTACGCGGCGTACAAAGACGGAAGAGTTTATCATGCCGACGACGAGGTGTTCTGGAGAAAGGACGGCACCTTTTTCCCCGTGGAATATACGAGCACGCCCATCCGCGAAGACGGAGCGATTACCGGCGCGGTCGTTGTGTTCAAGGATGTTTCGGACAGGAAACAGGCTGAGCTGATGCTCAAGGCCGCCGTGCGGAAGGCGCGGGAGGAAAGAGCAAAATCCGATTCCGTTATTGCCGCCATCGGCGACGGGCTCATCATTCTTGACGAAGAGTTTAAGATTGTTTTCCAGAATGAGACCATCGCCAGGATGATCGGGAACCACGTCGGCAAAATTTGCTACCGGGATGTCGAAAAGAGGGACGTTCCCTGCGAAAATTGCCCTGTCGAGCGTTCGTTCCGGGACGGACAGGTCCACCGGACGGAGAGGACCAGGGGTTCGGGGCTTTCCACCGTCTACCTGGATGTTACGTCGTCGCCGATTTCGGATTCCGCGGGAAAAGCCGTCGCGGTCATCGAGCTGGTCAAGGATATTACCACCCGGAAAAAAGCGGAGGAAGTGCTGCGGAGGTCGCACCATGATCTGGAGCGCCTCGTGGAAGAGCGGACCGCCGAGCTCAAGGCGGCGAACGAGCAGCTCCGCAATCTTTCGGGGCATCTGCAGAATGCGAGAGAAAACGAGCGGATGGCGGTCGCCCGGGAGGTCCATGACGAACTGGGACAGTTGTTGACCGCCCTCAAAATGGATTTTTCCATCCTGAGAAAGAGGCTGCCTGCGGACCAGGCGTCAGCCATGGAAAGGGCGGATTCCATAGACAAGCTTGTTGAAATGGCCATCCAAAACGTAAAAAGAATCTCAACGGATTTGAGGCCCGGCATCCTGGACCACCTCGGACTGGGCGCGGCAATCGAATGGCAGGCCGAAGAATTCGAGAAGAGAACGGGCATTCGATGCGAGTCTTCCCTTGCATTTGAAGAAGTCCGTCTCAACAAGGAACGCAGCACGATGGTGTTCCGCCTCCTTCAGGAAGCGCTTACCAACGTAGCCCGCCATGCAAAGGCGACGGAGGTTTCCATCCGCCTGAACGCCCAGGCCGAATGGCTGACGCTTCACATCGAGGACAACGGGGTAGGGATCACCGAGACGCAGAAGGCCGATCCGAAGTCATTGGGGC
The DNA here is from genome assembly GCA_036391375.1 of Nitrospirota bacterium. Taxonomy (GTDB): domain Bacteria; phylum Nitrospirota; class UBA9217; order UBA9217; family UBA9217; genus DASWAB01. The sequence continues at coordinate 2,338 of DASWAB010000327.1, read as the reverse complement.
TCATCGGAATGCGAGAGCGGGTGCATTCCTGCGGCGGAATGCTCTCGATTTGCGGGGCCCGGAACGGAGGGACCGCGATGACCGTCCAGATCCCTCTTGACGCCGGTGGAGGGGCGGTATGATAAAACTGCTGGTTGCGGACGATCATGCCATTGTGCGGAAGGGCATCGGGCAGATCATTTCTGAAACGGCCGACATCACCGTGGCGGATGAGGCGCAGGACGGGCAGGAGGTCCTGGAAAAAGCAGGGAAGAACCAGTATGATATGGTGCTCCTGGACATCTCCATGCCGGGCAGGGACGGTCTCGATATTTTGAAAGAGCTGAAGAACCTGCACCCGAAACTTTCGGTATTGATGCTCTCCATGTACCCCGAGGAACAGTACGCCGTCCGGGCGCTCCGCTCCGGCGCCTCGGGGTATCTGACCAAGGAAAGCGCGCCGGATGAACTTATCGCCGCCATCCGGAAGGTGTTTGCGGGCGGGAAATATGTCAGCGCAGCCCTTGCCGAAAAACTGGCCGATAATCTGACCGGCAGGCAGGCTGATCCAGCGGCCCAGAGCCGCCCGCTCCATGAGCTGCTTTCCGACCGCGAACTGCAGATCATGTGCATGATCTCCTCGGGAAAGGCGTTGACAAACATCGCGGATGAACTCTCGCTCAGCGTTAAGACGATCAGCACCTACCGCAACCGCGTCCTCAAGAAGATGCGCATGAAAAGCAACGCGGAAATAATTCGTTATTGCATCGAGAATAAAATAATGTAGAGGGCCGGCGCCGCGCCAGCAGTAGATTGTTGGCCTCTTTTTTCGTAGGAATATTCCTACAATAAAACCAGAATAATCCTACCAGATAATCAGATTTTCCCCTATCCCCATTTTGCTGTTCGCCATGTATACTTACTGCAACTAAACGTTCATTCTTTCATCTGACATAAATCACTATTAAAGACAAATTAACTTTTTTTGCAAAAAATATACGTAAGTATCAACAAAAATTTTTTTTGACGGAGGAAAGCCATGTATAAGATTGAGCTTCTTGAAAGAAGGAGACTGGAGAGGGGGCTGAGCTACACGGAAATCGCAAACGAACTCGGTCTTCATAAAGTGACGGTATCGAGGACTCTCAAGGGATTGACCATGAAGCCGCGGACGGTAAAAAAACTGGCGGATTACCTGAGTATCGAGATGGAGCGTATTGTTCAGTAATTCAATCCCGGCAAAGCTCCGGCGACCAGGCAGGCCGGAAGCAAAATGAGCGCGTCCAGTGCGTTTTATCTTTCTTATTCAAGGCGTTAAGCGATCACCGGCGCGCAGAGTCATGTGCGCATGTGCGTTGCAATCAGGCATGACCCATTTCACAAAAGGAGGCTTCTCCGCAGGTCTTTGAGGTGGCAGTTCGGTTCTCCTTTTGTAAGAATAATACTGACACGAAAATCAGGCATGCGCTGATACCCATATCCGGTTTTTTTCGATATAGTGTAGATCACCGTCCGTCGGGCGACGGGTTTTCAGCAGGAGGTGACACCATGAGATGTCCTTTTTTAGCTGGAAAGCAGTTCCTTACCTGTACGTTGAACGATGAGGTTTATATCCCCAGTTTTATTGAACTGGAGGAGTATTGCATGAGCGCGGGGGCCACAAAGTGTCCCTACCCTGCGCTGATTCTGTTTGGAATCGCCCATACTCCGAAAAAAGCAGCACTCTCAAGTGAAAAAATTCGTTATCAGGATGCGGCCTGATTCAGAGGAAAAAGGAGTCCCCCTGTCCACGGTTCAGCGCTGCTCAAAAGAATTTGTGTGACTCTCTACCCAGATAAGGCCGGCACATGACAAAAGCAAACAGTATATACCTTGACGACATCCTGGCCGCACAGCCCTCATCAAAGGGATGCCGCGAAAGCGCAGGGCCCGCGAGGCGGGTCCTTGTCATGGACGATGAAGAGGCCGTTTGCAATGTCATCGGGAGCATCCTCGCGACAATGGGATGCCTGGCAGACATGACGAAAAACGGAGAAGCCGCTCTTGCTTCGTACATAAAGGCGAAATCGCGGGGAGTGCCGTTCGATGCGGTTATTTTAGATTTGCATGTCTCCAGAGGGATGAACGGCCGGGAAACAATGAAAAAGCTTCTTGAGTTCGACCCCGATGTAAAAGCTGTCGTGACGAGCGGGGACTTCACCGATCCCTGGATAACCGACTTCAGGGTTTTCGGCTTCAAAGAAGCGCTGCCGAAACCCTTCAGGCCCGCCGAACTGAAAAAGGCCCTTTTACCCCTGCTTCATTAAACGAATAATTACGGATCCCCGGCGTAACGATACAAACTCTCTCCATTTCTTTC
>DASWAB010000326.1:0-6678 GCA_036391375.1 Nitrospirota bacterium | reverse complement strand
CGCCCGGACGCTGTCAACAAGAAAGACCGTTCCTCTCCGATCCACCGCAATGTCCGCAATGAATCCGTAGTCCGCCGGAAATCCGATTTGGCGCTGGAAGCCCCCTTCGGGGCCCAGGACCAGAACGCGCTCGGAAAAAATGTCCAGCACATAGACGTTGTCTTCCTGGTCGATGGCGAAGCTCTTCGGGACCACGGCCCCGGAGGAGGGAAGGCCTGCGGGGTCGAGATACCCCTTGAACGACCCGTCGGGATTGACGCGCAGGAGCCGGCGTTTGACGCCGTCGAGAACGATCATGGCGCCCTTGGACGTCATCTTCACCGTGAGGGGATAGGACAGCTCGGGTATTTTGATCTCTTTGCCCGCCTTCACCGCCCCTTCCTGCAAACGGTAGGGAACAAGCCGTCCGTTGCCGGTATCTGCCACGATGAAACCGGCCTGGTCGTTGCAATCGACCCCTTCCGGCTGTTTGATGCCGACGCCCGCCTCGTCGGCATACGCGGAGGCGACATGTTTAAGCTTGACCGCCTCGGCGCCGAAGGACCACGCGGGAATCAGCAGGATCATGAGTATGCTTATAGCCTTCATCATTGCGTCACCTCTTATACTGTACGTGGCACTGGGTGCACATTTCAGATGTGGTCCCAAAGTACAGGAAATGTTTGTACTCGGTGCCGTGCGAGCGGTGGCAGCTCAGGCAGTCGAGCGTTAGGTTCTTGTTCCTCGGATCGATGACCTTCTCGCCGATCGGGTGCGACGAGTGTTTTTGCCAATCGTGGCAGATGCCGCAGGTCTCGACAACCGACGGTTTTTGGAGAAGGAATATCTGATCCGATGCATGGGGAGCGTGACAGAGGGTGCACTGGCCCTCGTTGACGGGCTCATGCTTCGTTTGCGACCGCTCTTGGCGCGCGATGCTGTCGGCATGGCACTCGCCGCACACTCCGGCGAGGGTCCCCTTGAGGAGCTTCTTTTCCGTCGAGGCGTGGGGGCTGTGACAGCTCAAACAGCCTTCCTTGCTCAAAAGCGGCCAATGCACGCGGTTTTTCGAAAGCGCCTCGTTTACGAGAGTGCTGTGACACCCCCGGCAAAGCTCATATCCCGCCTTCTTGAGTGCGAATGGCTTTTGCGACCCGGGCTGGTCGTGGCACTGATTGCACATCCGGCTCGCGACAGGCTTGTGAACGGTATTGTATAAAATTCCTCCGTTGTCCGAGCCATGGGGGTTATGGCAGCTCACGCAGTTCGCCTTGGCGACGGGATAGTTCATATGCTGTTTCGAAAAAGCGGGCCCGTCGGTCTTGTGGCACTTCAGGCAGAGGGCAGGCACGCTGTCCTGAAGCAGAAAGTCGGCCTTGCCGGAGGCGTGGGGGCTGTGGCAGGTGAGGCACCCTTTCTCGACGGGGCTGTGCTTGAATTTCGCTTTCGTGACCGCATCGCCGACGTCCTTGTGACAGCCGAAACAGAGTTCGTTGCCCGCCTTGAGCAATTGGGCCTTGTTGCCTGAGGCATGGGGGTCGTGGCATTTCATGCAGTTTCCCTCGCTCACAACCTCGTGGGTGCTGACCGCTTTGTCGGGTATCATCGCGGCGTGGCAGGTAGCGCAAATCTTGCTGGTATCGGCGGCCAGCAGCTTGCCGTAGGATGACGCGTGCGGGTTATGGCAGCCGGAGCACTGGCCGGATTTCACCGGGGTATGGACGAAACGGCTTTGCAGTTTCTCGGTAAATGTCACATGACAATTCGCGCAGATCGCCGCCTGCCCTCCCGGCTTCAGTTTGAACTTGTTTTTCTCCTGCGGTTCCGCAGCGGCGGCCTTTTTCACCCCCGCCTTGGCCTTGGGCGGCCTTTTCTCCTGCGCGTACGCGGGCGCCGTAATGATCAGCGCGCACGCAAAAAAAAGCGCTCCTGCCGCCATACACATTCCCTTCATTTTCCCTGGTCCTGTTCTCATCGCGTGCCTCCTACAATATGGCACTCCTCGCACATTCGCCCGGCGAACGGAGGATGAACGTTTTCCTTGAAAAATTTCGGATCCTTCGAGGTATGGGGGTCATGGCAGCTCGTGCATTCCATCACCGCGGGGTTAATGCCCAGATGGGCCGTGGTGAAAGCGCTCCCTTTCAGGTCATGACAATCAGCGCAAAGGGCCTGGACGGGCTGATCAAGGAGCGTCCGATTGGCCGACGTGTGGGGTTTGTGGCATCGATCGCAATCCCGCTGCGCCGGGGGATGGGATTTTTCCTGCTCCTGTCTCGTCTTGAGCGCCTTATGGCAGGTGAGGCACAGATCCGGGCTTTCCGCAAGGAGAAGCTTGCCGAGTTTCGATTTGTGCGGGTTGTGGCACTTGGTGCACTCCCCCGCCTCTACGGGCGCGTGCCGGCTTTTGCCCGTGGTGAGCGACTTCTTCATGCCCTCATGACACTGGAAGCAAAGATCATCCTGTTTCTTTACGATCATTCCCGCGATGCTGCTCCCGTGGACCTCGTGACAGGAAAAGCACTTTCCCGCGACGAATGGCTTGTGGGAAGAGCCGTTCTCGGTCCCTTTCAGATTCACCAGGTCCGCGTGGCAGGAAGCGCAGAGAGCCGAACCTGACGCTTTCAACAGGTTCGCTTCATCGGCCCCATGCACATTGTGGCAGGAATTACAGACGGCGTCGCTTACCGGCTTGTGCGTATAGGTTTTCAGGAATCTCGTCTCGGCGTCGGAGTGGCATGTATAGCAGACCTTGTCCATCCGGTCTTTCATCATGTTCATGAAATTCGATCCATGGGGGTTATGGCATGAAGTGCACGACTCCTGCGCAAAGGGCGAGTGCACGTCCTTCCTTTTCTTCGCCTCTTTGGTCTTGCCGTGGCAGGAGAAACAGAGCGCCCCTTCTTCCGCGACAAGCAGTCGTTTGTTCTTGGCGGCGTGGGCGGCATGGCAGGATAGACACCCTTTCTCACCCGCAACGGCCGCGTGGCGGACCGCCACCGTCTCTCCTTTGTCCGCGTGGCAGCTCAGGCAGAGGCTGTTCCCGCGCTGGATAAGGAGCTTCGGATTATCCGCGGCGTGCGGATCATGACAGGACAGGCACAATTGCTCTTTAAACGGCCTGTGCAGAACGGTGCCGCCGGCCTCAAGCGCGGACAAGTCATGGCACATGAGGCAGAGCTTCCCTGCGTCCTGGGAGACGGCAAACGGCTTGGGGGACGCCGGGGGGGCATGACAGGAATCGCAGCCGCCGCCCTGGACCGGGCTGTGGAGGCTCGCCTTAAGCAGCTTCGGCTGCGCGGAGGAATGCGGATCATGGCAGAGGGAGCACCGCTGCGTTTCCACGGGATACCCGCCGTGCGCCTTCTTAAATGCGGCGTCGCCGCTCTTGTGGCAGTCCAGGCAGAGCGGCGTTTCGGCCTTTGCAAGCAGGTTGTCTTCATCAGCCGCATGCGAGCTGTGGCACACGGAGCATCCCCGGGCCTTCACCACTGCGTGCTCGACTTTCTTTTCAAAATTCTCCCGCTTGTGGCACTGGTAGCAGACTTCGTTCCCTTCCTTCTGCAGGAGGTGGCTTGCGGGCGATGCGTGGGGATTATGGCAGGTCAGGCACTTTCCTGCCTTGAGCGCCGTGTGCATCTTCTTCTTTTTCATTCCTATTTTTTCGGCGCTATGGCATCCGAGGCAGAGGGACATCTCGTCTTTTTTCAGGAGGAGCCGGGGGATGACGCCGTGCCGGAGGTGACATTCCTCGCACTTCTTCTCCTTGACCACGGCATGCACGTTTTTCATCCCGAGGTACTTCTCGGCAAACTTCGCGTGGCAATCCAGGCAATTCTTTCGGGCGAACTGCTGCGCCGCTTGCCCGGGCACGGCATATAAGATGACGCACCACAGGAGCAGCGCTGTTCCGTAGATAACGGCTCTCTGTTTTGTTATTGCGGTTCCCATCGGCCTCTCCTCTACTTCCGATTAGACATGGCGGCTGTTCCGATGTCCTGAAGGTAAATTTCAATTTTTGCGGCTGCGCGAAGTTTCCCGGACCAGTCCTCGACCGTCTGGTTGATATGATCGTAGAAAAGCTTTTGCCGGATCTTTTCCTTCACCTCTTCCAAAGGCTGGGACTTCGCGGGAATGACCGAGAGAACGGCCACAACGCAATATTGCTTGTTGGGGGCTTCATACAGCCGGAAGTCTCCGGCCTTTGCCCCGGCAAGGGATTTGCGCAGGCCTTCAGGCAGGTTTTTCGTGGTCAGAACGCTCCCCTCGAACGACAGCGTCTCCGCGTCTTTTGGATCCACGAGCCCGCCGGCATTCGCCCGCACCCAGTCGATATCGGCCCCCTTCCTTAATTTGGCGATGGTGGACTGCGCGTTGTTCCTGTCTCCGAAGACCATGCTGGTCATCTTCATCATTTCCGGGTACTGGTAGTCTTTCCGGTGGCCCTCGAAATACGCGGCAATTTCCTGATCCGTCACTTTCACGGAGGGAAGGACCGCCTTCTCGACGAACTGTCCGAACAACAGAGAGTCCCTTTGCTCGCTCATCTTCTTCTGGTATTCCTCGCTCTTGTCGAGCCCTCTCTTCGCCTCCTCCTGCTTGGTCAGCCTGTTTTCGAGTATCTTGTTCAAGACTTCCCGTTTCGCCCTGTTGACCTTCTTTTCCCTGGCAACCGCCTCAATGCCGTGATAGAACTTGGCCTCGAGTTCCGCGGTCAGATCGCCGACCGTCACCGGTTTGTCCCCCTCGATTTCAGCGATGACCTTCGTATCGGCGAGCATTTTGTCGAAGTTCGTCCTGGGGGATTCATAGTCCAGATCGTCGACGCGGCCCTTTTTTATGGAGACGCGCTTGTCCATCAGGGAAATCATATATTGCCCCGCCGCCTCCGCCTTTTTTGTGTTCAGCACGAGCTCTTCGGCCTCTTTCCGCAGCTTGGGGTCGTCGGGGTACCGTTTGTCCTCAAGCCTGCATATCACGAAGCCCTGTTTTTTCTGCGACAAATCGATCTTGACGACGGGAGTTACGGATCCGGTCGACGTGGTGGAGAGCGCCGCCGCTACGGCGGGCAGGAGCGCTTGCGGCTTTATAAATTCCCCCTGCTCGTTGCCTTTGGCCTTTTTATCGGCGATGGCCTTTGCCGCCAGCTCATCAAAGCTTTTCCCGGCCTTGAGCGCGTCAGCCATCGCCTTCGCGTCCTCTTCTTTTTCAAACATGACTGATTTGATTTTCCATTCTTCTGCCATCTTTTTGTAGAGCTTTTCCACCATTTCGGGGTCCGCCTTGACATCCCTGGTGATTTCAGCCTTCAGCATCGATCTCAAGGTCGAGTTCGAAAACTCATCCATCGCGGTCTTGAATTCGGGCAGTTCATCGAGCCCCATCCTCGTCGTTTCCTGAACGATGAGCCGTATATTGATGAGGCGGTCCACCATCTTCATATAGTCTATTTTCTCCGCCCCTTTTTGGCCGGTTTCCCTCTCTCCGTGGGAGGAAGCAAGCGCGTCCCGGAGGGCCTCTACGCCGATCTCCTCGTCGTTGACCACGGCAACGGGAAGCCTGGCAAAACGGGGGGAAAAGAGGGGTACGCGCAGATAAAACCCTCCGCCGGCGGCTGCTGTTCCCGTGTCGCTGCTGCTGACCGCGGGCGCCGTTTCCGCGCTCTTACCGCCGGCCGGGGGCTGTTGCGTCCCGAGAGCGAAGGCCGCGGGGCCCGCGGCAAGGACCAGAATAAGGGGGAAGATGAACTTCTGAACAAGCGCTTTCATGTGGCTCCTTTCGATCTTCTTATTAGAATAGCACAATGGCGGCCGGGCCGCGGCTACCATGGTGATGTCGAGGCGCGGAACAGGAGATTATTAAAGTAATTGTTTTTTTCTCCCTGGTCGTCGTGTTCCCGGGCGTTCTGCGGCTCGTCGTTGTCCTTGAGCGGCCGGCCCGGCTTCCCTCCCATGCTCCAGGCAATGGACCGCACCATCTTCGATACCAGCACTTCAGCGGTGCTGATCAGACCGTAGTCGAAGAAGAAAACCCTGTCGTCGCCCGCATTGGAACTCCGGGAGGACCATACCACCTTCCTGCTCTTCCGCTCGAATACCGACACGAAAAAATCGGCCCGCGGCCTCGCCCAGGGACCTTCATGGTTTTCATAGTCCAGGACCTGGCCCGTGAGAATCAAGTCGACGCCCAGGGTTTCAAAAAGAGCGTCGATATCCTGCAACGACGGGCCCTCGGGCATGATGATCCGGAAATTCAGCAGCTTTTGACGCACCACGCCCGGCTCAATTATATCAAACGAGCTGTTCCTCGCCAGTTGTCTGACGAAGTCAAGCGCGATGATTTCACCGGCGTTTCGCATGGCGCTGTCATTCAAAAACGGGAGCACCGCCAGAGCGCCCTTCCGGTCGAGATGCAGGCGCGGGGAATGATACACAATCTTCGGATCAAACCGCCGCTCGCGCCCGTCGTTCATCGGCCCCGCCTGGCCTGCAAGAAATTTCCCGAGGGAGCCGGTGATTTTTTTCAGGGCCTTTTCCTGGAGCAGCTTGGGGTCTTCTATCAGACCGAGCCCGAGAATGCCGCGGGAATCGTCGCCCGCCAACCCGACGCCGTCGATCCACAGAATGCGCGGCTGCTCCCCGGTGGAGACCAGTCGCGCGGTAAGCGAAATCTTCGGGGGAGAGGCGGTATCATAAAGCT
>DASWAB010000325.1:0-2751 GCA_036391375.1 Nitrospirota bacterium | reverse complement strand
GTTCGATATCGCCGCCGTCACGCTGAAGCGCAGGCCGCACCTGCTTTAACGCCTCTTCAACTTTTTCTTTCATGAAAGATCTCCTTTTTGAGAAAAACGATCCTGTTTACCACGTGCCCATTATACACTTTTTTACCTCTTACAAGCAAGAGTTTCTATGACGCAGATCATAGGCGGCGCGACGGCGGTTTCCTTGAAAATATCTTTCCCGGGCCGTCGATTGCCTCCCCCGGCCCATCACGGAGATATCCTGCAGCTGCGGGGTCATCATTCTTATTGTCACGAACCGCGATATCTGCTACATTGTTCCCGAGGCGATGGATTAATGGATTATCTGATCATCGGCGTCGGCGGCTTCGCCGGCGCAATCGTTCGATACGTAGTCGCACTCTGGATCGGTCAGCGGTGGGGGCGGAGTTTTCCCCTCGGCACCTTCGTTATTAACGTGACTGGCAGCTTTCTGATCGGCCTTCTCATGACGCTCATGGCCGAGCGGGTCATTGAAAACCCGCAATGGCGGCTTTTGCTCGTCGTCGGGTTTCTCGGCGCGTACACGACGTTCTCCACCTTCGAATACGAGACGGGGGCCCTTTTGAAAGACGGCGAATGGCTCTACGCGGGCCTGAACGTGATCGGGAGCGTTGTCGCGGGGTTTATTGCATTGAAGCTCGGCGAGACGATCGCGAAAAGCATCTAAACCATTTGCCACGAAGACACTAAGACGCGAAGTTGATTAATAATTCTTTTTTCAGACTTCACGATTTTGCAGCAAAAAAGGGGTATAACCATGGTCAAAAAGGGACCTGCGAAAAAACTGACGATCTATGTCGATGAGGCGGACAAACTCCACGGCAAGCCGGTTTACGAGGTCCTGCTGGACATCTTCTATAAAAGGAAGGTCGCCGGCGCGAGCGTGTTCCGCGGCATCGAGGGCTACGGCAGCGACGGCGTGTTCCATACCGCAAAGATACTCGAACTTTCGACCTCGCTCCCGGTCAAGATAGAAGTCGTGGATTCGGAAGAGATGATCACCGGCGTCCTGGAGGAAGTCGCCTCGATTGTCGGAAAAGGGCTCGTTGAAGTAAGCGACACGCAGGTCATCAAGTGCTGCGAGAGGAAGAAATAGCGGCATCCTTCATGACGATCCAATCCCTCGACACGCAACTGCTCCTGCTCGTCAATCACGGGGCGGAGAACCGTTTCTTCGACCTCCTCATGCCGGCGCTTTCCCAGCGGGGTTATCTCCTGATTATCCCCTTCCTCCTCGCCATGTTCCTGCGCGGCGCGAAACAGCAGGACGAACGGGGGAAAATGCGCCTCGCTGCCGCGGTCTGGACATTCCTGATCGCCTGCATCGCCGTATATCTGGCGGAACACGCGGAAGAGTGGATGAAGGACGCCGTTGCCCGCGTGAGGCCGTGCAGGGCAATCGAAGGGGTGAGGCTGATCGTCGCATGTCCCCAATCGTACTCCATGCCTTCGGGACATGCCTTAAGTTCGTTTTCCTTCGCCGCGCCGCTCTTTTATCTGACGCGGCGGTATATCGAAATGGTATGGCGACTCTATCCGCTCGCGCTCGCGTCGTTCATTGCCTTTTCAAGAATTTATCTGGGGGTCCACTACCCGACGGATGTGCTTGCGGGGGCGGTTTTAGGGGCTGCTATCGGGCTGTCTCTTGCAGTATTGTATGAGTTGATCGCGACAGAAGAGTTCATGAAAAGAAAGAAAATCTGAGAAAAACTTCGTCCTCCCCTGTCCCGTCAAGGGTGATGATGGCGCTCGTCTATCGTTACGTTTTCCACCCGCATTCCGCATTCCACACTCCGCATTGGGCTCACTCCTTCCACCCGTGATTGCCGATAAGCGGCACGAACATGCAGGGGATGCTTCGTTCGGTGACCGGGCCATCGGGCGTTTTGACGACCCTGAGCAGCACTTGGCCGAACCGCTCCCCCACAGGGATCACCATCCTGCCGCCCTCCTTGAGCTGTTCTGTGAGCGGGGCGGGGACCCCCGGCGCGGCCGCCGTGACCATGATCGCGTCGAATGGCGCCACTTCCTTCCACCCGTAGGTGCCGTCATAGACCTTGATCGCCACGCTCCGGTATCCGAGGCGGTCGAGGTTCGACCGCGCTTTGTCCGCAAGCGTTTTGATCCGTTCGACCGTATAGACCTTCTCGCACAGTTCGGCAAGCACCGCGGCCTGATACCCCGACCCGGTCCCGATCTCGAGCACCCGCTCCGTACCCTTGAGTTCCAGAAGTTCGGTCATCATCGCGACCATGTACGGCTGGGAAATGGTCTGTCCTTCCCCCAGCGGCAGCGCGCTGTCCTGATACGCCATGCCGCGGATGGCCTCGGGCAAAAACTCGTGCCGCGGCACCTTGCGAATGGCGGCAAGGACCCGCTCGTCCTTTACGCCGCGGCCGATAATCTGCTCCTCCACCATCCGGTTCCGCTCTTTTTCGTAGTTGATCACTCGGCGCTCCTGTGGGTCGGCGCCAGGTAGGCCAACCCCTCCAAGGCCCGCAGCCGGTCGAAGGATGAATAGTCGGTCATATCCAGATGTATCGGCGTGATCGAAACGAACTTCCGGTCGACCGCGTCGAGGTCCGTGCCTTCTTCCCGCTCCCAGTCCGGCTCGCCCCCGCCGATCCAGTAGTACTTCTTCCCGCGCGGGTCCATGCGCTCCACGGTCATCTGATGATAGATGCGTTTGCCGAGCCGGGTAACGCGCGTGCCCTGGATTTC
>DASWAB010000324.1:0-4005 GCA_036391375.1 Nitrospirota bacterium | reverse complement strand
AGCTTCGAGGGCGCAACCAGCGCCTGGAGTTCGGCAAGGATCGGCCTCGTGCCTTCGAGGGAGGACACTACGACCGAGCCGGTTGCGTCCGCGGGCCGCTCGGCAAGAAACATCTCCGAAGGATTCGCCACCTCGGCAAGTCCCGACTCCTTCATCTCGAACACCCCGATTTCGTTCGTAGACCCGAAGCGGTTCTTGACCGCCCGGAGCACGCGGAAGGAATGCCCCTTGTCGCCCTCGAAATAGAGCACCGTGTCCACGATGTGTTCGAGCACACGGGGGCCCGCAATCGCCCCGTCCTTGGTCACGTGGCCGATCAGAAACGTCGGCACGCCCGTTCGCTTGGCATGAAGCATGAGCCTGCCCGAGACCTCGCGCACCTGACCCACGCTGCCCGGAGCGGACGGAAGCTCCGATGTGAATACCGTCTGAACCGAATCGACGACAAGGACTTGAGGCTGGAGCCCGTCCGCAGCGTAGAGGATCTCTTCAAGCTGCGTTTCGGCGAGCACGTAGAGATTTTCGGTCTTGACTCCGAGTCTCAATGCCCGCATCTTGATCTGTGAGGGCGATTCCTCTCCGGAGACGTAGAGCGCCTTTCCCCGAAGCTCCGAGACCTGCCTGAGCATCTGGAGCACGAGCGTCGACTTGCCGATGCCCGGATCGCCGCCGATGAGGACGACCGAGCCGGAAACGATGCCGCCACCCAGCACGCGGTCGAGCTCGCCGATCTTCGTCGCGAACCGGTCCTCGTCACGCGCCTGGATCTCGCCCAAGAGAAGCGGATCCGCTGCCCCGCCTCCCCTCTTCGCTGCGCCGACGTCTTTCTGCTTTTCGATCCGCTCCTCGACCATGGTGTTCCACGCGCCGCAGTCAGGGCACTTGCCCATCCACCGCGGCGACTGGGTCCCGCAGGACTGGCAGACATAGACGGTTTTGGATTTTGGTTTCATATGGCCCTTTGTTTCCGGTTCATCATAGTGGCTCACACGATAGTACAATTTTTTTCAAAAGGCAAGGCCAAAGAGTTTCACCGGACTGAAGCAGACGCCTGGTCCTTCCTTCTCTCATAGCGTACGAGGGCATACGGCATGACATCCTCCACTTCCTGTCTTTCAACCTCAACGAAATTTCCCGGGATGACCGGAAAATACGCGTCCCCCCCGACCACACGATGGATGACGGTCAGATAAATTTTGTCCGCGAGGCCGATGGTCTCGCGAAAAACTTCTTCCCCGCCGCAGATAAAGACCTCGTCCGCGCCGGCGCAGGCGGCAAACGCCGAGTCCAGATCATGAACAACAATGGCCTCCTCTGCGCAATAATCCCTTTGCCTCGTCAGGACGATATTCGTCCGATGGGACAGCGGCCTGCCAATGCTCTCGAAGGTTTTTCTTCCCAGGATGATGGGGTGTTCCTGCGTGATCGCGTGGAACCGTGCGCGGTCCGATGGAAGGTTCCAGGGCATTTTGTTGTTCCGGCCGATCACTCCGTTTTCGGACATGGCGGCGATAAGAGAGATGTTCATGGTCATACATTTTCATTAGAGCACATTTCCGCTGATTGTACAACAGGAAACAGTATTTTCTGCATGGTTCAATCTTTACGCATCCAAACATGCTAGAGAGGAAATTACGATAGGTAATTTATTCCGAAAAATTGTTCAATTCATAAAAAACCCTACCTCTTTAGTTGCAAAAAAGAACGTTTGACTCTCCTCCAATATTGTGTTAAAAAGATACATGTCCGTCGCGTTCCTTCAAAATACCAAATCGAAGACGCCATGAAAACGACACTGCTTGCCACATTGCGATTCAAGCTTGCGTTCTTTATTATCATCCTGCTGCTTCTCACTGCCGCGATTTTTTCGCTTCTTACCGTCCGAACGATGAATCGCCACATCCTTGACGAGGTCCTGAAGAGGGCGGAGTCGCTGGGCAAAAGCACTGCGGCCCTGGCGCCGTACAGCATTCTCTCCGGCGATCTGCTCGGCATGGACAACATCGTCTCCAAAATAAAGGAAGCCAATGACGACGTGGAATACGCGGCGGTCATCAACACGGAGCTGACGACCCTCGCCCATACCGACATTGCGAACCGGGGAGGAACGTTCAAGCCCTATCGCCGCAGCGTGTTCAAAGAAAACAAGGACGGCACCCGTGTCTATGAGACGCGGAGCGACACGGGCGCGCTGTTCGAAATCGTCGCCCCTGTTCTCTTCGACAGTAAACAGATAGGAGAGGTCGTCATCGGGATCAACAAATCCGCTCTGCTCCACGCCAAGGCAGAAACCCGCAGGTGGATCGTCGCCGGGTTCGGCATTACCATGGCGCTGGGCATCGGCTGCATCATCGTTCTGTCTTCCCTCATAACACGGCCGATTCAAGAGCTTTCCCGGGGCGTCGCTGATCTCCAGGAAGGAAGGCGGTCGAAACTCAGGGTCTATTCGCACGACGAGCTCGGCAGTCTGACGGAGAGTTTCAACAAAATGACCGAACGGATCACGAAACAGCAGGGGAAACTCGGCGCCTATGCAGCAGAGCTGGAAGACGCGTATGTCTCCACCGTCAAAGTGCTCGCCGCGGCGATCGACGCCCGCGATCCCTATACCCACGGGCATTCCACCCGTGTCGCCAAACTGTCGCTCGCAATAGGGGCGTCGCTGGGGTTTTCTTCTCATGAGCTGGAGGACCTCGAAATCGCGAGCCTTTTCCACGACGTGGGAAAGCTGAAGACCCCGGATTTCGTTTTGCTCAAGGAGGGTCCCCTGGATCCTCACGAGCATCGGGAGATTTCAAACCACTGCGAAAACGGAGCGACAATCCTCGGCAGGGCGCCTTCCCTCCAGAAATATATTCCTGCGGTCCGGCATCACCATGAATGGTTCAACGGGGAAGGATACCCGGCGGGGCTGAGCGGGGAAGACATTCCCCTGCATGCGGCCATCATTGCCGTGGCCGATGCCTTCGACGCCATGACCACGGCCCGGCCCTATAAAAATCCACGCTCCCCTGAAGACGCGCTTGGAGAACTTATGCGGTATTCGGGGAAGCAATTCACCCCCCGCATCGTCGAGGTATTCCGCCGGATAATCGAATCCCGCCCCGAGTACTCGGAACAGTTTTCGCTCAGAGGATAAATCCATGCTGCGCTTCGTGATATGCGTTGTCTGCTGCGCCGGGCTCACTGTTTCGACAGCGTCGTGCGCTTTTATCCAGAGAGTGGCGGTGCCGGCTGAACACGAAAGAAAGATCGCCGAGGAAACAGCCAACCAAACTCAGGCATTCATGACGGCAGGGGAGTATAAAAAAGCGCTTGACCTCTACTCCAGCGCCTACGACAAATATCACTACCGCGGAATGCGCGGCGGGTACGCCAGGACAGGCGAACAGATCAGGAATGCCGCGGACGCGGCGTATCAACGAAGGAACTTTGCCGAGGCGGGAAACATTTATACCGTATTATTCGAGAGCGGCATTACGACGAGGGATTTCGCCCCATCCCTGTCGTTCGACGACGATTATCTGACGAGGCAGGGGCAGGCAAGCTCCAAGGCCCTCACGGAAATCGGCCTTATGAAGTACCGGGAGGAAAAACTCGAAGAAGCGATTGCAATCTGGAAAAAGGTCCTCCTCTTCGATCCCGAAAACAAAGGCGTCAGGAACGCCATCGACACCGCCACCATGCAACTGCAGAAGCTGAAGAGCATCAAATAATGCCGGGAAAGACGTCTCCCCCGCACTCTCCCCGGCCCGGTCTTGAAGAACCCAGGCAAAAGACACCAGGACAAAAAAATAGTTTACTCCTTTGTTACTTCGCGGCCTTGGCCCTCGTGGTGAAAATTGCTTCTGTTTGTAAAATTTGCCTGACTGAGGATACTACGGCTTCATCTGATTGACGAATCTCCCCTCATATCTGGCATGCCCGTCGCATTTTTCAAATATGAACTGGCAGATCCTGGTGCCGGGATACAAGGCCAGCGGCGCGTGTCCTAAATTCACAATT
>DASWAB010000323.1:0-2527 GCA_036391375.1 Nitrospirota bacterium | reverse complement strand
CCCGAACTCCGGCGTAAGCGTGAGCTTTCCGTCGCTGTACGCGCCCGCGCCGCCCCAGCCGCAGAGAATGCTGCAGAGGCCGCACTGCACGCACGGGATGCCGGACTCGATCATGGGGCAGGCGCGTTGCGGAAGGTCGCTGCCCTTCTCGATCATGAGGATTTTAAGGCTGGAGCGTTTGACAAGCTCGAGAGCCGCAAATATTCCCGCCGGTCCGGCGCCGATGATGATGACGTCGTAGGATGAATTCATAAAGATATACGATGCAAGATAATGACATCTTATCTCATGCATCCTGTATCGTCTGTTTCATTGCCGCGTCCGCAGAAAATTGACCAGGTCCCACCGCTCATTCGGCGTAAGCTTATCCTGAAAAACAGGCATGCGTCCGAAGCCGAAGGTGACGGCCTTGAAAATGGCGGCGTCGGAGAGGCCCTTGACCATATCAGGATCGAGCCCGGGCGGGGGCGGAGCGAGTTTCTTTCCCACCGGCCCGCGCTCTGCCGACGTGGCGCCGTGGCAGATGAGGCAATTGGTCTCGAAGAGCTTCTTCCCTTCAGCAACGGATTCGGAGGCAGGAGGCAGGGGATTCTTCAGCTCCGATTCCTGCGAAACGACCTCCCTGCCCGTAACCGGCACTGCCCCGGCAGGCGGCGCAAGGACCGGGGCTTTGTAGGGCTTGTAAGACTGCTGGTCGTCCATCCAGATCGCGGCCATGAGAAGCGGCGCAACGGCAGCGAGCATGATCCCTTTAAAAACAGACTTCATCGCTTTCTCCAGGAGGTCAATGTCCGACCCTGAGCGCCCCCGCAGCTTCCAGAACCTTAGCGGCCCTGATCATCTGCTCACGCGAGTCAACGGCGACACTGATCCCGATGGCGCCCGCGCCGATAGCAGGATCATAGACCCGTTCCCTCCGGGGCGGGAGCTTCATTTCGAGGAACATCCCCACGATCGCGCCTAAAATAGCGAAAAGCATCGTGAGCTCATAGGTGATGATGCTGGTCGGGAAATAGGCGATGATCGGCTTGTCGCCGGTCTGGACCGGATACATATACGCCGTGCCGGCGGCAAGGGCGAACCCCGCGCAGGCCCCGAAAATCCCGCCGCCCACGGATATCCAGCGAAACCACGTGCGCTGGTCGGTCTTCACCAGCACGCCGTCGGGATAGGGCGCCGAAGTCAACGACGTGATCCGCCCTTCGGCGAAACCCGCCCTTACCAGGCTGTCCACGGCCGTGGTCGCGGCCTCGACATTCTTGAACGTTCCCAGCGTTTCCATGAATCAACTCCTTTGGCAAAGCGCATGGGGCAGAGGGCATAGCGTAGAATCCCGGGTCCATGCTCTATGTCATTACTATTCTTCCGACAGCGAATGCACCTCTGCCCTGCCGATCCTGACATCGGCATGGCGCACGCTGAGCTCCCGCACGTCGGTCACGGCAACCAGGGGGAAGAACTTCGCAAAGAGCACATACATGAGCGTGAACCCGCAGAAGGCCGCGGCAGTGACTGAAAGCTCCACCCACGAGGGCGAGTAGGTCCCCCAGACAAAAGGCATATTCTTGTGCGACAGCGACGGGATGATGATAAGATAGCGCTCGATAAACATGCCCACGTTGACCAGGGCCGTGACCGCGAGCATCGCCTTGACGCTGCGCCGGACTTTTTTAAAGCACAGGGCCGTGACCGGCAGTATCGAGTTTCCGATCAGCATGAGAATAAGCAGCGGCGTGTACTTCCCTGCCATGAAGCTGAAGACCTCCCACTCGATCGGGTGATGAGCGTACCACGTGGTCTGGACCTCGACAAAGTAGGCATATGACCAGAGCAGGCAGATGACGAGCAAAAGCTTCCCCATGTTGTCGAAGTGCTGCGGCGTGAGATAATCCTCGAGATGGAAGACCCTCCTGATGACGATCATGAGCGTGATGACCGCTGCAACGCCCGAGGTGATCGCGCCGATGACGAAATAGGGGGGGAAGATGGTGCTGTGCCAGCCGGGGATCACCGTAACCGCAAAATCCCACGCCACGATCGAATGGACCGAGACGGCAACGGGGATGATGAGCGCGGCCATAAGCGTCGAGGCCTGGCGAAAAATGACCCACTCGCGGGCCGTGCCGCGCCATCCCATGGCGAGAACAGCATACACCTTTTTCTTCCACCCGGTGGAGCGGTCGCGCACGACCGCAAGATCGGGGAGCATCCCGAGATAAAGAAAGAGGCTGCTTCCGATGATATAGGTCGTGATCGCTGTCGCGTCCCACAGGAGGGGGGACCGGAAGTTGGGCCAGAGCCCGCGCTGGTTGGGATAGGGCATGAAATAGTAAACCACCCAGTTCCTGCCGAGGTGAATGACCGGGAAAAGCCCGGCGACCGTGATGCTGAATACGGTCATCGCCTCTGCCGCGCGAAGGATCGGTCTTCGCCAGTTGGCCTGAGACAGTCGAAGGATGGCCGAGACCATGGTCCCGGAGTGAGAAAGGCCGACCCAGAACACGAAGTTCGCGATGTAAATGCCCCA
>DASWAB010000322.1:0-5175 GCA_036391375.1 Nitrospirota bacterium | reverse complement strand
CCGGCACAGCAGGAGGCCGCCGGAAAAGAATCGAAGGCCAAGCCCAAGCTTGCGCCGGGCCAGCGGGTGAATATAAATACGGCCAGCAGGGAAGAACTCGAGGCGTTGCCGGGGATCGGACCCGCAAAGGCGCAGGCCATCATCGACGGCCGGCCGTACGCTTCACCCGAGGACATCATGAAGGTAAAAGGCATCAAACAGGGAATCTTCAACAAGATCAAAGACAACATTACGATCCGGTAGCATGCGCAGCAACCGGACGCTGCTGTGTGCGATGGCCATTCTCTATTTCACTCAAGGAGATACTATGAATAGGCGGCAGGGCAAACCCCATGGGAGGATGGCTGATTCCCTGCTGATCGTGCTCTCCGAGACGGGATTGTGAAAAAGATAAAGTCAAAAAAGTCAGAAAGCATATAACAAAATTCGAATAGTGGCTTGACAAGGGCACTATTCATGGGAGGTTGAATGATGAGACGCGTTTTCGTAGTGCTGGCAACAGGCATTTTTATGGTCGTTGCAACGGTTGCGTTCGCAGCGGCGCCCAAGACCTATCAGGTGACCGGTCCGGTGCTGGAGCTGAAGGATGACATGATCGTCGTTCAGAAGGGAAAGGACCGCTGGGAGATCAGCCGCGGAGCCGACACCAAGGTGGCGGGAGATCTCAAGGTGGGCTCGAAGGTCACGATCGAGTATCGGATGAACGCGGCCACGATCGAGGTCAAGGAAGCAGGGAAAAAGGAGGGAAAGAAGAAAGGAAAGTAATCCTGTCCGGAACGGGGCGGGATTAAATTTCCCCGCGAGATGGCCGGACGGGTTCTCGCGGGGATCGTTTTAAGACAAGGAGGCAGTCATGGGATTGCTCGATCAAATTACGAGTGGATTAAAGGGCGCCTTGTCGGGCACCCCGCAGGGTGGCATACTGGAAGGCATCCATGGTCTCCTCACCAGCGCTGACACCGGGGGGCTTGAAGGGCTGGTGCAGAAATTCAAGGACAAGGGGCTCGGCGAAGTTATAGCCTCCTGGATCGGCACGGGCGAAAACCAGCCGATCACCCAGGAAAAAATCCAGCAGGTCCTGGGAAACAACACCATTCAGCAACTTGCCGCGAAAGCCGGGGTATCGACTGATGAGATTGCAAAAAAACTTACCGTCATGCTTCCTGAAGTCATCGACAAACTGACGCCGAATGGAAAGCTTCCCGAAGCCGGCAAAATAGCGGAAGGGCTGAACATGCTGAAGGACCAGTTCCTGAAGAAAGGGTAATGCCGGTGCGGCCGTTCGGGCGTGCACCCGCTGCGGCGGAACGCGCCGGATACGGGTTCGGAGAACAAACGGAAGAAAGGAGCGGTCATGAACAGACTGCAATCATGCATCCTGGCATTGTGCGTGTGCTCAGCGCTGGTCGCATCGAATTCCTTTGCGGAGGAACAGAAGAAGGCGTTAAGCGACGAAGGCGAACTGTCGTTCGTACAAACCGAAGGCAATACGAAGGTCTCCAGCCTTGCGGCGAAAAACCTTCTGAAATATAAATTTAACGAGAACCTGCTGGGCAGTTGGAAAGCCGGCGCCATGCGCGCGGACACTGCGGGCGTAAAGACCGCGGAAAACTATTTTACGGATTTCAAGCTGGATTATCAGAACACGCCGCGGTTGTACACCTTTGTGGCTGCGGGCTGGATGCAAAACAAATTTGCCGGCGTCGACCAGCATCTGTATGGCGGGGCCGGGGCGGGATACAAGGTCCTGGACGGACCGGACAATTTCCTGATCGGCGAACTCGGCGCTTTGTTTGTGACAGACAAGTATACCGACCACCTCAGAAAAGACTATCCAAGCGGACGCGCCTTTGCGAAATACACCTATGCCTTCACGGAAAAGAACAAATTTTCGCAATCCCTGGAATATCTCGTTGACTTCAATGATACTCAGAAATATTTTGTCAACTCGGAGACAGCGGTCATCTCGTCATTAAACGGCAATTTGTCCCTGAAGGCCGCTTACGTGGTGAATTATGCAAACAAACCGGTGCCGATCACGCTGAAAAAGAAGGACTCCACGACGACCGTGGCGCTTGTGCTCAACTACTGATTACGCTCTTTTCCGGCCTGACCGGGGAAGGCTGACTTCCCCGGAAGGCGCGAAGCCTGTCGATGCCCTGAAAATCCGCTGGAAACGCGTTCCCCTTCCCCGCGCCAAAAAACACTGGCCTTTTTCATCACAATATTGTATAAAAAGCGTGGCATGGCGAAAAAATTTTTCTCGAAGAAGGGCGGCAGCTTCGACCGCTGGATAATCACAGCGATCATCGTCCTGCTCGTGGTGATTGCGCTCCTCCTTTGGGGGCCCCTGCGCAAGTTCCGGTCTCACGGAGAAAAGAGGCCGCCGGCCCCACACGCCGCGCAGCAGGAAACAGCCCCTCCACCCAAGACGCCATCGCCCAAAGCCGCAAAGCCCAGGAAACAGGCCGCGCCCGCGGTAAAAAAGGAACTTGCAAAACGGGAGACGGGACCGGCGTTGCTCGGAGGGACGACCCCGGAAAAGACGGTCCAGATCGCCATCGTGATCGATGATCTGGGGCAGGACATCAAACAGGCGCAGGAGATCATTTCCCTTCCCGCTAAGATCACCTGCGCGGTCCTGCCCGGCTTGCCGCAATCCAGGAAAGTCGCCGAGCTGGCAAAACAAAACAAGCGGGAGGTCCTGCTCCACCTTCCCATGGAGCCCAAAAACAAAAGTATAAAGGCCTCGCCCGGCACGCTCCGCTCGGACATGACGCCCATGGATTTTTTGAATACGATCAGCGACGATATCGCCTCGATACCCGGGGCAATCGGCGTCAATAACCACGAAGGCTCCGCGCTCACGGAAAACAAGGAGGCCATGAAATTCCTGATGGCCGAACTCAAGGCCCGGAACCTTCTGTTCCTCGACAGCCTCACCAGCCCGAAGAGCGTCGCCTACGCCACGGCCCGGGAATTCGGCCTCAAGACCGGAAAACGCGATGTGTTTTTGGACAACGAAAGCGACAATCCCGGATATATCAGGAAACAACTTGATGAGTTGGCCGACACGGCCAGGCAGCGCGGCGCAGCGATCGGCATAGGCCATCCCCATCCCGACACGGTCAACGAACTGAGGAAATGGATTACCGAAACCGGCCATGGGGACATCGAGATCGTGCCGGTGTCGAGATTGATAAATTAATACAAACGCACTGAATATTGTGACAAAGTCGCTCACGTAACCTCATAAAATCAACGTGTTGTAAGCTTTGACTGGATCAAAATATTTCACGTTTGTATTAATTCATGTTCACCGCAGAGGACGCAGAGGGCGTCGGGAAACCATGGAATCGCTCGGGGAAAGTGGTAGCCGCCACATCAAGTCCCCACCGGCATATCTTTGTCTTTCTGCTTTTCTGAGATTTTCTCTGCGCACTACGCGATCTCTGCGGTAAAAAAATCATGCTCACCCTCGGGATAGAAACCTCCTGCGATGAAACCGCCGCTGCCGTGCTCCGGGACAACAAGGTCCTGTCGAACATCGTCTCCTCGCAGATCGATGTCCACAAAAAATACGGCGGCGTGGTCCCCGAACTTGCGTCCCGGGAACACCTGAAAAACCTCCTGCCCGTCATCCGCGAGGCGCTCGCGGCGGCTTCGGTTTCCCTTCGGGACATCGGCCTCGTGGCGGTCACGTACGCGCCGGGGCTCATCGGCGCTTTGCTCGTGGGCGTATCCGCCGCCAAGGCCATAGCATACGCGCAGAATATCCCGCTCATCGGAGTCCATCACGGGGAAGGACATATGCTCGCCGCGCATATTGAGCACCCCGGCCTCGGCTATCCGTACGTCGCCCTGCTCGTTTCCGGCGGGCATACGGCGCTCTATCACGTCGCCGGGCTCGGCAAATACCGGATGCTCGGCCAGACACGGGACGATGCCGCGGGCGAAGCCTTTGACAAGGTCGCAAAAATCCTGGAGCTCGAATATCCCGGCGGGCCGGTCATCGACCGCCTCGCACAGGACGGGAATCCGGAGGCGGTAAACTTTCCGCGCGGTCATATCGATGGATATGATTTCAGCTTCAGCGGCCTCAAGACCGCCGTTAGGAGCCACGTCGCGCTTTTCGTGTCCAAAGACAAGGGCGTCGATCCGGCGTTAAATAGAAAGGACATCGCCGCGAGTTTTCAGGCGGCGGCGGCGGACACCCTCGTGGGGAAAACAATCCGTGCCGCTGTCGAAACAGGCGTCCGGAAGATTGTTGTCGCAGGCGGCGTTGCGGCAAACAGCCTGCTCAGAGGGAAAATGGGCGAGGAAGCACGGAAGCAGGGCATCACGCTCTTTCTGCCGGGGATGCGCTATTGCATCGACAACGCTGCAATGATCGCCCTCGCCGGGTACCTGCGCTTCAAAGGCGGCGAAACGTCGGGGCTCGACCTGAACCCTCAGGCCAGTAAGCCGCTCTGACAGGCGTTGCCGACCTTTTTTTGCATTTCTAAAAAACGACCTTCTTCTTTTCTCATCTCTGCGAAAAACGCATCGCTTTATTTTCCGTAAATTCAAACGGTTATAATTTGGCATGAGGCATGCAATACCTTGGGCAAGACAGAACGAAAGGAGGAAGAAAAAAATGAAAAACACTCTTGCAAAACATAGTGCATACATCGGGGCGGGCGCGGGTTTGGCGCTGTTTGCGGTCTTCGGGCTTCTGCCCGGCAGCCTTTTAGGCGGCGCGGCGGGGATCAAAGTCGCCGGCCTGTTTTTCGGGCTTCCTCTCGACTCAGGCGTTTTATCGCGCGCCCTTGTGTTAGCGTCCATGCTGGCAGGCATCGCGGTCTCCGGAACGGTAATCGTCACGGCGACCTCCGCCATGGGCTGGCTGGCGGGCAAACTGATTAATGCTGTTCAGGAAAAGGCTTCTGAACCGGCGGTAATGGCCAGAAATAAATAATCGCATCGGATCATAACAATACAAACGATACTATGGTGAAAGGAGATTTGGTCATGAAAAACGAGACGGTAAAAACGGGAATGAAGATCGGCGCAACAGTAGGCGGGCTGGTGTTTCTGGTATTCGGCATTATGCCGGGGTTCTATTTCGGAAGCTACGGGGCGCTGGTCATCCTCCAGAGGCTGACGGGCGGACCGGTAGAGCCTAGCTTGATAGTA
>DASWAB010000321.1:0-6630 GCA_036391375.1 Nitrospirota bacterium | reverse complement strand
CGTACCGTGGCATGGGGGGCTGCACGTGCCTGTGCCGGGGCTGGCGCCCGGCGCATAGTTCAACGCATTTAACAGCGTCGCTGAAGCGGGGCCTTCCATTGCCGTCGTGTTGAGCGTTGTGAAATGATTCACCGCGAGCTTGACAGTGTCATGACACGAGACGCAGACGAGCTGCCGCTGATTGATGTGAAAATCGTGTAGGCCGGAGTAATAGCTGTTGTATTGAGGCGATCCCAAAGCGGTGCCGAGCTGGTGGCAGGAGGCGCATTGCGTGTTTACGTTCAACGTTCCCGAAAGCCAGTTCGGAGTCACCCGGCCGCCGTGGCAGCTTATGTTGGAGCAGGTAGCCGCGGAACTGCTGAAAGTCGGCGTGCCTCCCGACTTCGCGGCATAGGCGGGATCGAACGCCACCTCCACGACGCGGTTGAAGTGAAGCAGCGCCCCGCTCGCGCCGTCGGAACCCTGATGACAAGTGCCGCACGTGATATACGTTCCCAACGCCTTGTGCTGAGCGTGCTTGCCGGCGATATTCGGGGATATCGTTCCCGCCGGGGGTATCTGATGGCAGGAGCCGCATACGATGGTCGCCACGTTGAAGGGTATGCTGTGGCATGTTGTGCAGGAAGGTCCGCTGGAAACCACGCCCGCAAGCGCGGGGCCATGGCAATACTGGTTTGCACAGGCAGCGGTCCCGGTCTGCAATGTGGTAGGGCCGTGGTCCAGGACCGTTATCGTCCAGGCCGCGGGATGGACGGCGAAAGGGCCTCCGAGGTGGCAGCCCGTGCAAGAGACGCCGGATATCCCGCCCCTCAAATCGGGACCGTGGCATCCGGCGCAGCTCACGCCTGACGGGTTTGTCGTGGTCTCCGCAGAGGCTGCCTGAGCATGGCCCGCAGGGAGCCAGCCGGCCCCGTGCCTTCCCGTGCCAGGATTGAACTGCCCGCTGTTATTGGGGTCGCTGCACGCCGCGGCCATGAGCAGCAGGCCCATGGCCAGAATGATTCCTGTTCGCTCGCTTAACGATGACATACGATGCATCTCTCGTTGTTCTGGCGCCCGTGGCAGGGAAAACACGAGGCCGGGTTTATTTTGCCGTCGATTTTATGCTGGTTCAGATAATCTCCCGGATGCGGCATGGCGCGGTCCGGAGCATTTTTGTATTTGTCGCTCGGTTTGATTTCCTCCTTATGCGCGTGGCAGTCGGCGCAGAAGGATTCCGTATGACAGACCCCGCAGGTTTGCCGTTGCTGCGAGGCGTAGAACTTGTGTCTTTCGATATAATCAGCGCTGTGGTCCAGCGACGCCCTCCAGTCATTATGACAATCGCTGCAAATCGGGCGGGTCGGGACTTCAACGGGGTGCTTGGCCGCCATGCTCATCGAAGCGGCGCATGCGGCGAGCACGAAGATGAGCGAAGCCAGGCCAGCGGGAAAGGCAATTTTTTTGGAGTTGTTGTTCATGATCTCTCCTCTTGTTTCTTTCGGCGTACAGGACAACCGCATCCGGTTTCCGCAGTTCAGGTCTTCGGCTTCATCAGCTTCCGCTCGAACGCCGTATCAAAGTGATATACGAAGGTGAGCATGCCCCTGGTGTCCCTGTTGAAATCGGGGTTCTTTGAGTACTGCACATCCGCCGCGAGGCGGGCCTTTGGGCTGAATGAATATCCTGCCGCAGCGCTTGCCGTGTAGGCGTCCTTCACCCCGTTGATTTCCTGCTTGTACGAGACGAGGATTCCCTGCACGCTGATATCGAAGGCGGAGATTTTTCGCATGAAGTAAACGCTCCCTTCGTCGTAGCGGAGCGTATCGGTGTCGCCATCCATGCGATGGAAGCCGGCGCCGGCGCCGAACGATTCTCCCGCATAGGACAGTTTTCCTCCGTAATAGCCGGCGCGGCCCGCAATGCGGTAGCTGAAGTTCTTGTAATCAGCGGCCGCGGTGAGCGAACGGGTGATGGCATACGAAGCCGATCCGCCGGCGGCGGTGACGGTTTCATTCGGGTTGATCCTCGGGAAGGTAAAAGCGCTCATCGTTGCGCCGACAAAATAGTCTTTATAGCTGACCCGGGAAAATTCGCCGTTTAACCGAAGGCCGCTGAAGGGACCGACGGAAGCGTAGTAGTTGTGCTGCATCCAATTGCGGCTCAGGGCATTGTACGAGGACATCCCCTGCAGTTCCAGCCAGCTCGCGGGCCGCAGCCACAGGTCAGCGCCTTCTTCCCGCCGGAAGGCGCTGTTGCCGTTTCTTTCGTCAAGGTAGGACGCCCCGAGGGTGTACAGGCCGGGAACTCCGTGGAAGATCCTGCCGCCGTAAATGGAGTCGCCCCTGCGGGTGTCGAACCTGGTTTCAACGGGGCTCCCACCGTAAGCCGCAACGCCGAATCCGCCAAGGAGGTCCGCGCGGCCGTACGCGCCGTCAACGAGCTCTGAGGCGACGCCCTCATGCACCCGAAGCCTTCCGAGATTGAGCGTCTTATTGCCACGCTCTCCTCTGAAACTCAGGTATGCGTATTGGAGATCATCATTGTATTTTCCGTTGGGGCTCTCGTTTTTCAGGTCATAGCGGTACCAGCCTCCGAAGTTGAATGACACTTCGCCGGGGTCCCCGCTTCCGGCCCGGAAATCCAGGTATTCGTAGAGGGGCATAAGCCTGGTGGAATCCACCGTTTGCCGGGACTGGAGATAGGTGCGGGACGTGCCGGAGATGTCGAGCGCGGAAGCGGAGAGAGGGCACGCGAACGCGAGACCCGCGCTCAGAAAAAAGGTGAGATATCTCATGGTTGTATAGGTGCTCCTCTCCAATTGATTTGTAATGAGGAAATATCGTGGTCTCATTTAACTGAAATGCACTTATTAAAGATACAGCAGGCTGCGGAGACTTGTCAACTCCTGATGAAATTTTTTTTCAAGTCCATATGAGGGTGGTATCGGCAAGGTCGCCGCCGGCGAGCCGGGAAAAATCGTCGCGGAAAAGTGATGGGCGCGGAAGGACCGATTTTCGTGATAAGAGGCGGGGAAGCGGAGGTTACAGGTTCCGGGGCGTCTTGCGCTTCAGTTTTTTTCCGGCGTGCTTTGAAGGGTTGTCGGTGAGCAGAAGCGCGCCGTCATCGCCGTAGCCGATGTAGATCGTGCATCTCGGCGTAGGCGTCCTGTACTCGTATTCGCCGCCGTAGATTTTTAAAATTTTCTGCACGTAGTTCTGTGTTTCCGGGAAGGGGGGGACGGTCCCCCACTTTTTCACCGCGGTCTCGCCCGAGTTGTACGCCGCGAGAGCGAGCGGGAGGTTCCCTTCGTAACGGTCGATCAAATACCGCAGATATCGCACGCCTCCGTCGATGTTCTCATCCGGATTGAACGTGTTCCTGACGTTCATATCCACCGCAGTCTGCGGCATGAGCTGCATGAGCCCCATGGCGCCCTTCCTCGACAAGGCGAAGGGATTGAAATCCGATTCCACTTTGACGATCGCGTGCACGAGGGCGGGGTCGATGCCGTGCCGTCCGCAGGCGGCGTTGATGATGTCCAGATAGGCGCTCGGTATGTTTGAAGATGAGATGGGCGCGGCGGCAGGGGCGGCGGCGCGGGGCGCAGGCTCCCGGCGTTGTTCTTTTGCCGGAGCGGACTTGATGACTTTGAATTTTTTGCCGTTGCCTGCGCTTACGTTGCTGAAATGGATGATTCCCTGCGCATCCGTGTACTGATATATCTCGGCGCCGATGGCAGGATGCGGGGACAGAAAAAGCAGCGCCGCCACGGTTATTGCAAATGTCGTTTTTTCGCTCTTCATATGACCAAGGGCACAGGACAGACCCATCATCTTAACCTAAATTTAAGCAAAAAAACCGGTTTTGTCAATGAAAAATTGTGATATGCGCTTTCCGGAGATGTCTGATGATTTCGAAAAAACGCGGAAAGTTTGTTTTATGTTATTTAAGACAGTTCAATGAATTTGCTTGACATTCCGGAATGCGTGCATTAATATGCTTACCTCATCGCGGGGTGGAGCAGTCCGGTAGCTCGTCGGGCTCATAACCCGAAGGTCGTCGGTTCAAATCCGGCCCCCGCTACCAACCTATCAAGGGGTTGCACTTAACAGTGCAGCCCCTTTTCTTTGCTCTGCGGTAATGCAAGCTGGTTCGTGCTCGACATCGAAATTTATATCTGCCTGTGAAGTAAAAATCATACAGATATCAAAGCTGTTGACTCCTTAGGTGTTTTTCGGCCTTGCAACCGTTGATGGCAGGACTGGGACGGAGGGGAATCCATACACTTTTGCAAATAATTATGGATCTCCAATAATACACAGATTGCGATTTCCGTTAATAATCAGCATGCTGCCCAACGAAGGCGGTTTGTGGCATCGTCCTTGCTTTACACATTAGCAGGAGAAAATACTTTTCAAATGCTAATCAGCATGTGACGAAGTATTTTCGGGCATAAAGATTTAAGAAAGAAGTCATGTCGATTAATTCAGGAGGTGGCCGATGAAATGCTCCCATTTAACAGGTAAAAAGATACTGATTTGTACTTGCGCCGAGCAAATATATGTGCCAAGCTTGTTCGAACTCGAAGAGTACTGTCATACTGCGAAGTCTGCCCGGTGCCCTCTCCTTATCAGGAGGACCTGGGAAAGTCAATACACAGCGCAGGGCGAGAGAAAGGACCTGGTACCGGCTTAACGACGAACACAACAGGAGAACGGCGGAGAAACAATGTGTCCTCGGTTCCCGCCGTTCCGCTTTTTAAATCACCTGCCTCAAGTGCAAACTTCATAAGCAAAACGCGCCTTTCTGCTCCTTTTATTCATTCCACTTTTGCCTTCGCGCATCTCCAGCTTAATTTCATCCAATGTCTCATCCAACGCCGCTACTTTTGAAAAAATCCAAGTGATGGCAATAAAAAATCCTTGAATAGGTGAGCAACACGAGGAGATGGGAGATCAGGGGAACGGCGGACGCATCTTTCAGCGGGGAAAGATTGCTCTGCCTTTGGTTTTATGCTACAATAAAAAAAGTTACCATTTCCCGTGGGAAAATCATCTATAATTTCATCTATAATCATTAAAGATGCCCGCTGCGCAAGGAGCCACGCATATGAATAATAAAGAATGCCGCGCTTTGATGGCCGGAAAAAAAGCTGTACCTTCTTTCCTGTCCCTGTTTTGCGCTCTCTTTTTGTACGCGCTCATGCCTTCTGTTGTTCACGCGGCAAATCCGGGCGATATCGTGACAATCGCCGGCGGCGGGACCGGCGCACTTCTCGGCGACGGCGGGCTCGCAACTTCTGCGACCCTGAGCGGCCCTGCCGGTGTCTCGGTGGACGCCTCGGGAAACATCTATATAGCCGACTTTAAAAACAACCGGATCCGCATGGTGCTGGCGACGACCGCGGCGCCGAGCATCCACGTCACGGATTCCATACCTCCAACCGGCGACTTGCTTATGAGCTTCGGCAGCATTACCACGGGAACAAGCTCCACCGCAACCGTTACCATTTCGAACACCGGGAATGCGACCCTGACAGTAATGAGCCCCCTTCTGATTACGGGGACGGATGCAAACCAGTTCAGCCTAAATACGACCGGAGGAGCATCACCGTGCAACAGCATAACGCCATCCCTTGCGGCTGGGAGCAACTGCACCCTGACTGTCACGTTCAGCCCTACGTCCACCGGAGCAAAGAGCGCAACGCTCGCAATCGCCTCTGATGATCTCAACGCTCCCACTGTTTCCGTAAGCTTGAGCGGAACCGGGACTGCTATCCCGGCGCCACAGATTGTTGTCACACCACCAACATCAATCAACTTCGGCAATGTGACCCAGGGCATGGTATCAGATCAGACGGTCACTATAACAAACAACGGCAATGCAGGTCTTACCATCGGTCAAATCGGGAATATAAACCCATTAGTGGCGCCTTTCAGCATACCGGCACAAGCGGATACCTGCTCGAATAAGACTATTGCGCCTGCATCCACATGCACATTAATCGTCCGTTTTGCGCCGACGAAATTAGGAACAATATTCAGCGACCATTTTAATATCCCGAGCAACGATCTGACTGCGCCGAATGTGACTTTGAGCGTAAGCGGCGCATCTACTAATGCTCCTCCCACTGCCCCAATACTTGTGTCTCCCGCGAACGGCCTGACAGGGTTAGGGACAACAGTAACCTTCAAGTGGCAAAAATCAACAGACCCTGACGGCGATCCGATCATCTATCATCTTTACACCAGTACGGATCCGAGTTTCACCGGCGTGCAGCCGAAGGATGTGAAATTGGCGGGGGCGAATAAAATCTACTTTGCCGGCCTCGGCACGTTCGGCGGATTGATGATGATCGGGATGGTGTTTGTCGGAAACAGGAAAGGCCGGAAAGGCCTGGCCCTGATGATAGTGATCGCGCTTTTGGCCACCGGGCTCACCCTTGTCTCATGCGGCGGAGGTGGTGGAGGAGGCGGCGGTACGTCAACGCCTCCTATTAATGAAGTAAGCTACAACATGACAGTTTTGTCCGGCGCTACTTACTACTGGAAAGTAGTGGCGGACGACGGCAAAGGCGGCACCGCAGAGAGCGAGACGTGGAGCTTCAGCACGAAGTAAACCAAAAAAAATATCGCCGCCGCATATTGT
>DASWAB010000320.1:0-3069 GCA_036391375.1 Nitrospirota bacterium | reverse complement strand
TTCCCGGCTCTTCGTGCGCGCATGAATAACAGATCCACATTTCTCCATCAGCGTGGAAGTTCATTCGACCGCCGCACATGGGGCATTTTTTCCCCGATCCCGTATCCTGCTGCGCAGGAGACTCGAATATTTCGCTTTTCTGCCCGCCATCTCCCTTTTCCTCGTCAAGAATTCCGCTTTTCATGGAATCTCCGGGCAGGACCGGCCGGGCGGCCGCGCTTTCGACTTTCTGGCCGAACAAATCACTTTTAGCGGAATCTTTCTGCAGGGCCGGCTGGGCAGCCGGTTCGCTGGTAAATTCCTCGACCTTTTTCCCGGTATTGGCTACTTCCGCGCCGATCTCCGCAAAAAGGTCTTTTACCGCCTTTTCGACGAGCTCCATTTGCTTTTCCCGCCCGGACAGATCATTGAGGATCACTTTTTCCTCAATCTCGAGCTGCACAACTCTTTCACGCAGTTTCGATACCTCGTCTCTCAGTTCCCGCGATTTGGCCTCCATGATTTTAAGCTCGTCGCGCCAGCCGGGGAGGGCGGGCAGTAAGCCTTTTTCGAGTATTTTAAGCTCCTCAAGCTGATTGCCGACAGCCTTGACGATCTCTTGCTGGCTTAGCTTCGACGTCGTCGACAACGCCTTGACAGCGGCGTTATAACGCTTTTGCTCATCAGGGATGATCTCCCGGAGCGATTCCACGAGCCTGCGGAATTTTCCGAAGATTGTATCCTCGTCTTCGATTACTTTTTTTATTTCATCGCGGAGACGATTGATTTTGGACGGCAGCTCTTCTCCTCCCTTCGTTTTTATGAAGAGATCGGCGACCAGCCGGGAAAGGATCTCCCTGTTTTTATCATCAGCGCTCATTCGTTTTCCCCGTTTGAAAACATTTATTAATTCTCATTGTACCAAAATGGAATATAATAGCAAGGATTACCGGCCAAGAGTCAACTATTTTTTCAAACAAAATTTATGAATATTTTTCATTGAGATTGATTTCTCGGGCTTGGTCCCGCAGCAACGGGAAGCGCCCGGCCCATCAGTCTTTTACTCTGCAAGGTCCGCCTCCACATCCAGCGTAATCAAAATGTCCCTGCTCGCCATGAGTCCGCCTCCTTCGATTTCCTCGCTCCCCCACATCATGCCGAAGTCCTCGCGGTTTATCTGCAGCGTTGCGGTGAACCCCATGGTTGTTTCGCCTCCGTAGAGGCTCTTAACCGGCCCCGCATATCCGGTCTCGAACGTCACGGGCCTCGTGACCCCGTGCAGGGTCAAATCGCCGATGATCCGACCCCTCTTTTCATCAAGGAGTTCAATAGACCTGCTCTTGAACGTGATCTTAGGGTATCTGGGTTGATCGAAAAAATCGCTGCTCAGCAGGTGAGCATCGCGCTTTTTATTTCCGGTGGTCACGCTGGCAACATCGATCTCCACCTCCACGGATCCCCCTGTCTTGCCGGCAGGATCGAAATGGATCGAGCCCTTCATGGCATAGAACTGTCCGCGCACATGCGCTAACATCATGTGCAGGACGGCAAACGTCGCGCATGAATGATCTGAATCGATGATCCACACAGCCATGTCTCTTCTCCTCTCCACAATCCTTGTAACATTTTTTCACATTTTATAACATTTTCTTGCTGATTAACTCTATGAAATCAGTATATCAAACCCTCTTCTCTCTTGCTAAAATCGAAGGCAAAGATTTATAATACGGCGCTTGTTCAATAGGGATCGTTAGCGAGTGGGGGAACTGCGGCATGAAAGCAATTGCTCTTATTTCCGGAGGGCTGGACAGCGTCCTGGCTGCGCGGATCGTCATGGACCAGGGATTCGACGTCGTCGGTCTCTATTTTACGTCCGTTTTTTCCAAAAGCTACGGAAATGAGCAGGAGACCCACGCGGCGCGGGTATCGAAGGCCATCGGAATCGACCTCCGCATCGTGGACATGAGCCAGGACTACATCGAGGTGGTCCGCAATCCCGCGCATGGGTACGGCAAAAACGCGAACCCCTGCATCGACTGCAAGATATTCATGCTCCGGAAGGCGAAAACAGCGATGCAGGAAGTAAACTCGCCGTTCGTGGTCACCGGCGAGGTGCTGGGCCAGCGGCCCATGTCGCAGCGCCGCGACACCCTCCATGTGATCGAGCGCGACTCGGACATGCGGGGGCTGATTCTCCGTCCTCTTTCGGCAACGCTGCTCCCCCCCACGAAGGCCGAGCTGGGCGGCGTCATCGACCGGGAAAAGCTTCTCGGCATCAGCGGCCGGTCGCGCTCTGTTCAGTTCCAGCTCGCAGGGCGATACGGCATCAGCGGATATTCAACCCCCGCGGGCGGCTGCCTGCTCACCGACAAAAACTTCTCTGCAAAACTCCGCGATCTCTTTGACGACCGGCAGATCATCCATCCGAACGATATCCGGCTCCTGACCATCGGCCGCCACTACCGGTTCGGCGCCGGGGTCAAGATCGTTCTCGGCCGGGACAACAAGGAAAATAAAATGCTCCTGTCGCTGGCGCCGCACGGCTACCACCTGTTCACGCCGCAGGGTTTTCAGGGCCCCGTCGCCCTGTTGAGCGGCGAGCCCACGCAGGACCTCAAGCAGACCATCGGCCGTCTCATCATCACCTACAGCAAACACGTCGCGGGCGGGACTTACCACATCCGGCACGGACAGGAGGTCTTCGACCCCGGTGAGCCGCTGCCGATTGACGCCCCCGGCCTGCGGCGCGTGGGCGTGGACGGTCATGCATGATCCTGTAAAACGGCCGTTGCTTCTGCGTCACAAAGGTTCTTTTTTGGACAATCCCTCCCCTTCACGTTCCAGCGTCAGCGGCTAAATCAGACTTCTTCCGTTTTTACCAGGTAATTATGATACAATAAAAAAAGTGGACTAACGGCGTTTGTCGAGCATCCGTAGCGGGCATCAGCGCCTGAGGAGACCATGCCCCAGATCACCAAAGAAGCGGTCACGCGGTATCTTGAATCTCTCTACGGTGAGCCCGTGCGCATGATCTCGCTGGAGCGCGAGGGAAAGCAGGCGCCAGGAGAGGGGCTGAAGGCCTTCGGGTAC
>DASWAB010000319.1:0-8683 GCA_036391375.1 Nitrospirota bacterium | reverse complement strand
CTCGTTCGTGTAGGCATAGGCGGTCCGCTGCCCGAAGATAAGCCGCACCCCGGCGCCAGAGTCCACGCCGGAAACGACTTTCTCGATTTTATTGTCTTCACAGACGATGGAAAACGGGGCGCTCCGTTCGACAAAGATATCCGCGAACTCGCCGCCGCTCTGGAGCGCTTTTTTCAGGACTGCCGCATAGTCTATGGTCATAGCCGCAACATCCTCCCCCTTTCACGCTCCCGACACCTACTATACAGCGACATTCGTGGATATGCAACTTTTTAAATAGCCTTTTCTTTCTTGACAAAAGCGGAGTTTCGGGCTACTATTTTTTTACGAGCCCTGCCCTTATATGACCCTCCTTTCTCTAAAAAAGATCCTGATTGCAGACGACAATGAGAACATCCGGGAAGCGCTCACGTATCTTCTCGAGGACGCTGGATATAGGCTGTGGCTGGCCAAGGATGGGGCAGATACGCTCAGAATGGCGAAAGAAGTTCTTCCCGATATCCTGTTTCTGGACATCATGATGCCCGAGATCAACGGGTACGACGTCTGCCGCGCCATCAAGAGCGACCCGGCGCTCAATCATATATACGTCATCATGCTGACGGCAAAAGGCCAGGCGTCGGAACAGGAACTCGGCAAGGCAGTCGGCGCGGACGAGTACATCGTTAAGCCCTTCAGCCCTATGGAAATCCTCTCCAGAATCAAAAATATATTGGAAAAATAGACGCGGCATGTCAACCTCATCGAAACGACGAACGGCTGAACAGTTCTTCCAAACCGGGCGGGCGCTCTTCGAGGAAAACCGCTGTGAAGAGGCCCTTGTGGAGCTGCGTAGGGCGGAAGAAGCGTTCCGCAGGCTGGACGCAGCGGGACACCCCTTCATCCATGCGCTGGCGAACGGCGTCTCCGGACTCGCCAATACCCTTGCCCTCACGGGCCGCTGCCTTCAGAGACTCGGCAATTTCGACCAGGCGATAACCTGCTACGAAACCAGCTTCATAAACGCAAAATTTGAACGGGGGAAGCGGTTTCAGGCGTTCGTGGCAGCCCTGCAGGACGACTTGATCGCCTGTTATGAAAAAAAACTGTCGGGGATCGACGGACAAATGCTCCAGAACAGCTTGGACCGGGACATCACCGTTGACATCTCATTCCGCTTTCCGTTCTCGCTCAGCGAGAACACGCTCTGTATAGCGCGGCTGTATGAACTTGCGCCGGCGCGGTTTCCGCAGTTCAAAAACTTCTATCTTCGTGCCCGAAAAACGGACTCGGAAAACCGGCGATTGTCCGGCCAGGAGCGGGAGGCGTCGAGAATGAGAAAAGCCAACGCTTTCATCTGGCTCGTTCTCGGCGCGCTCTGGGCCGTCTACAGCATGATCGCAATCAAGGCCCTGCTCCCGAAATAGCCGGAGGTTTGATGAACGCAGAGGACATCAAAAAAAATGCCGCGGAACTTTTTTCCACGCTGATCCAGGCCGGGGCGGCGCTTACAACGATCCAGGGAATCGAAATCGGCTTTTTCGATCGGATCCCCGTTGACAAAAGCATCACTGCCGAAGAGCTTTCCGGACAGATGGGCTTTGATATCACGCGGGTCGAACGATGGCTGCAGTTTGCCGTGAAAACAGGGCTTATTAGTAAATCTCCCGCCGGGTATACGCTTACCCCCAAGGGCTCCCTCCTGCGGCAGGATACCCCCGCGCCGGACCTCCTCGGCCTCTACCATCTGGTGGGGTATTTTACCAAGGCCGTCCACTATTCACGGGACGCCTATAAAAAAGGCACCGGCCTCGACAGTATCACAGACCTCAAGTTCAGCAGGGAATATATCCCCCGCGTCGCTTCGCAGCTCTCGAGGGCGTCCGCCGAATGCTTCAAACGCTTCGGCGTTTCCACGGGCCACACCATTCTCGACCTGGGCTGCGGCGACGGCTCTGTGCTCCGGGAAACCGTCAGAACGTGCCCCGGCGTCAGCGCAACCGGCATCGACATCAATGTCCATACCCTGGACCTCGCCAGAGAGAAGAATGAAGAGTTCGGGCTCCAGGACCAAATCGAACTCTTCCAAGGGGATGTGACGGCCCTCTCCGGGATCAGGGACGGCGCCTATGACTGGGTGTACTCCGTCAATGTTCTCCCCTACCTCCCCGCGCACAAACGGGACGCGTTCCTCCGTGAGATGGTGAGAATATCCCGGTACGGCGTCTTCTTCAACCAGGTCATTAAAAACAATATCGAGACTCTTTCCGGCGAGATAATGTTATCGACCATGTTCTCGGACTTCACCGGCTTTTTTACCGAGGCCGAGGCGGAAGCGTTCATCCGAAACGCCGGGGTCAAACACCGCGCCTTCCTGCCGATCATCCAGGGCGAGTCGCGGATGGTGGCCATGTTCACCTCGAAGAACGACGTTCCGCTCAGCCGGTTCCCCAGCCTGAACGAACGGGACCGGGGCGCGCTTGCGTCCGCTAACATTCATTCCGCCAAAGACCTGCTGACCGCGGACCCTGCGCCGGTGTCACGGCTCGGCTTTGATGTTGATGCAGTCCGCGGCGCTGCCATCAAATTATTGTTCCCCTGACCCCGTCGCGCCTATGAAATTGAACGTTTCTCAAAAAATCGTTTTCAGCGAAGTGGTCGTCGCGGCGCTCATGCTCGCCACGCTTGTTCCCTATATTCTGGTCAGCATGGAGTTTACGCCCCTGCAGCTGTTCCATTATGTCACGGTCACGCTGTTCATTCTCGCCCCTCTCGGTCTGGGTTCCCTCTTTTATTTTACGGACAAATGGGAGTGCCGCTCCATCGAGATGCTCTCCTTCTACCTGGAACGGCGGTTGTCGCCCCCCGCCGACCTCATGGCTGCCGCTCGCCTGCGAACCCTGAATCTGCCCTTCCTCCATTCAGCGTCCGTCCTCGTTCGCTATGAGATCATCTGCATCCTTGACTGCCTCTACATGGCTACCATCGGGCATCTGCCGCTTCGCGAAACCCTCAGGCTCGGCCTGTACGCCTGTATCGGCGTCGTCGTGTTCCCCATTTTTTCCTTTTTCCTGACGGAGCGGTTTCTCTACCCCGTAAGGCAGATTCTGGCCGAAAAGACCAGGGCCGCCAACATCGACGAATCTCAGATGATCAAGATCAACACCCGTACCCGTCTCGTATCGATCCTCCTTACGGCGGTCATAGCGCCGCTCCTCGCGCTGGGGGCGCTCGTCTACCGCTGGGTGGGAACCGAGTTGAGCAGCAGCCTGGGAGACCCCGTTCTCGTCAGGTCAATGATGGGGCAGTTGTCGAGCCTGATTTTCATCGTTACGGCCGCCGCCCTCATCCTGGCTGCGGGCATCGGGATTCTGCTCGCCACCAGCATCTCGAACCCCCTCGGCCACATGGTCGACGTGATCAGACAGCTTGAACGGGGCAACCTGATGGCCAGGACGAACCTCATATCCAATGATGAACTGGGCGTCGTGTCCCAGAGCCTCGACACCATGGCGATCCAGATCGAAATAAGCCGGAGCGAGCTCGAAGACCTTAACCGCAACCTTGAGTTCCGCGTCGCGGAAAAGACGGACAACCTGACGCGAGCGTACGAGCGGCTCCAGCTTTCCAACCAGAACCTCGCGGTCGCCAACCGGGAGCTGGAAGAGGCCAACCGGAAACTGAAGGAGGTGGACCAGTTGAAATCCGACTTCGTCTCCGTCGTCTCCCATGAGCTGCGCACGCCGATCACGTCCATCAAGGCATTTGCCGAATTGATTATGATGAAGCCGCAGATGCCGGCTGAAAAAAGAGGCAAACTGCTCTCCATCATCAATAACGAGACTACACGGCTGACACGGCTCATCAATGACTTTCTCGACCTTACCAGGATAGAAGCCGGCAAGCTGAGCTGGCACATCGACCGCCTCTCGCTCGACGATATCGTCCAACGGTCCGTCGCCTGCATCCAGTCGCTCGCCGACAACAAAAGCCTCAACATCACCACGCGGATCGATGGCCCCCTGCCTCCTCTGTATGGCGACCGCGACCGGCTCATTCAGGTGCTTACCAATATCCTGTCCAATTCGATCAAATTTACCCCCCAGGGCGGCAGGATCAATATCGCCCTCCGCCGGGAAGAAACGCCAAAGCCGCAGATCGTCGTGGATGTGTCCGATACCGGCGTCGGCATCCGGGAGAGCGACTTGAAGCTGATCTTCGAAAAATTTCGCCGCTCAGGAGACGCGCTGACGAACACGACGGAAGGCACCGGCCTCGGCCTTGCGATCACCCGCCAGATTGTCGAATATCACGGAGGGGAGATATGGGCCGCCAGCAGGCCGGGCGAGGGCAGCATGTTTACCTTTACCCTGCCGCTGAATAAACAATGGAACATCGAAGACGAACAGGCCGCTCTGACGGATCTCTGATTCCCCTCCTCTCTGAAATCGCCGGACTTGACGAACAGAATTATAATGTAGTAAAGTAGGTGCGATTGTCACCCGATCCGATGAGGAGGAAAATCATTATGCGCTTTCAAAAAATCCTGTCACTGGTCATGCCGGCCCTGCTCCTGGCATCGATGGCCTCGTTTTCCCATGCCGCTGAGAAGAAAAAGGAACCGCAGAAAAAAATCGATCTTGCGATGACCTTGAAATTCATTCAGGGCTGGTCCTCGCGGGACAAATGGGACAAGTTTCCCGAGTCCCCTTCTTTTGCGTATTACAACGCGTACTCTCTCAAGGCTCTGAACGCCGACATCCGCCCCGAGCTCAGAAAGAAAATTATTGACGCGCTCAAAAACTGCCAGATGAAAGACGGCGGGTTTTCCGCCGGCCCAGGCTACAGCACAGAGTCAAACACCATCTTCACCTACTATTCGCTGGCGACCCTCGATCTTCTGCATGCCCTGGATGCCATAGATCAAAAGAAGGCGGCGGATTATGTCCGTTCTCTTGTCCAGAAGGACGGCGGCGTCAAGGCGAAGGCCGCGGACACAAACGCGACCCTTGCGACGACCTATTACGGGGTCGCCTCGCTCGGGCTTTTGAAGGCGCTCGACACGCTTGACAAAAAGAGCGTAATCGCCTATATCAACACCTACCGGGAGGACCGCAAGGGATATTGTCTGATCCAGGGCAAGATCTCGCTGCCCGGCGCGACGTTCATGGCGATAAAATCACTTTCGCTTCTGGGCTGGGTGACTCCCGACATCCGCAAGGAGGTCGTAAACTACCTGAAGGAGTCGCGGTATTCGGGCCGGGTGAAAAGCGCACAATATACGACCCTCCCGAGCATGGAAGAGATGGCCGAAGTGCTCGAAACCCTGTCTGAGCTCTCATCGGTGAACGTCGTGGACAAAAACAACGTCTACAAATTCGTTGAATCGCTTTATATCCCGGAGAACGGGGGGTTCGGTCCGGAACCTGGCCTCGGCACGACCCCGCCGAGCACTTATTATGCGATCGTGTGTCTTGAAAAGATTGGGAGGCTCAACGGTAAAAACCGCAGGGAATGATCGATCCGGCAAAACCGGCTGGAAACCATGCAGCCCCTGCTGCGTGAAGAGCGCTTCCCCGCTGGCCACACGGGGAAGGAGCTTGATCTTCCGGAGTATCCACCGTCCTTTTGGATACGTTCGATGACCGTCGTCATCATGCTCACCTTCTGGATTTTCAATCTGCCGCCGAATAGGGCAACCAGAAAACAAACCGACAAGGAGCGAACATGGGCTTTCTGGATGATGGAGAGAGAAAACTGCGACGCTACGCTATCCACAATATCACGCTCTACCTCATTATCGGGCAGGTGCTGTTCTTCGTTTTCGCCCTCTCAGGCCGGTTCATGCTCGACCGGGTCCTCCTCATCCCCGAGCGCGTTCTCGCGGGGGAATGGTGGCGGCTCATCACCTTTCTCTTCGTCCCTCCGCGCACCAGCCCGCTCTTTGCGTTTTTCGCGTGGTATCTCTTCTACCTCATGGGCAGCGCCCTCGAAGGCCATTGGGGGGCGTTTCGCTATAACCTTTTTCTGCTGACCGGATACCTCGTCACCGTCGCGGCGACTTTTCTATTCCCCTTCTCCGCAGCGACGAACATCTTCATCGGCGGTTCAGTATTCCTTGCCTTCGCGTACCTGTATCCGGAATTCACACTGTATATCTTCTTCCTCATCCCGGTAAGGATCAAGTGGCTGGCGCTCCTTACCTGGATCGGCTACGCATATGAAGCGCTCGCCGGCTCATGGCACACCCGGCTGCTCGTCCTGGCCTCGATCAGCAACTTCCTCCTCTTCTTCGGCAGGGACATCTTGTGGAGGATAAAGACCGGCAACCGGAAAATGGCCGCGCAGGCGAGGCGGTTCGCCGGCAAACAGGATGCTTTTCATCGCTGCGCGGTGTGCGGCATCACCGATGTCTCGCACCCCCAGATGGAGTTCCGGTACTGTTCCGAGTGCGGTGGGCTGGGATATTGCACGGAGCACATCATGGACCATGAACACCGGAAAAAGAAGCCGTGAGCGGATGACCCCGGGGCACAGGCGGCCCGCGTCGTCAGGCTCCCCCGTCAGCCCGTTTTGTCCAGGCTCCATTTGGAGCCGCCCCGGCAGGCAATGAAGAGGAAAACAAAGCAGTAGAGAACGGCTAACTCGCCTTTGTTCACCGCCGGAAAAAACGCAGGTCCCAGCCGGAACTTCCAATGGAATTGAAAATACGCAACTGCCATCTCGCCGCTGGCAAGAAAAGCGGCCCAGCGGGTCTGG
Organism: Nitrospirota bacterium; assembly: GCA_036391375.1. Classification (GTDB taxonomy): domain Bacteria; phylum Nitrospirota; class UBA9217; order UBA9217; family UBA9217; genus DASWAB01. The sequence goes on along the minus strand of DASWAB010000319.1, from coordinate 1,945 downwards.
AAACCCGTCATCACCAGCAGGCCGCAAATCAATTCGATGTCCCCGCCGAACCAGAGCTGGGATCCCGCCGGCGGCTGGAAATCGGAAAGAATTCCCAGTATCTTCTGGGCTCCGTGGAACGAGAACATGAACCCCGCCATGATACGCATCAAGGCGTAAGCGCGGTCCGCGTACTTTTCAAGCCATTTCATGAAAGCGCCCTCCTCTCGAGAAATTATTCCGTTTTTTATCAGGCCGGCGACTAAGGGGAACGATCCCCTTGGAGAACTCCTTGTTACCGACGAGTCTCAGATCAAGATGGCTGCCAGACGTTCATGCCGCCTTTCTTTCACTATTGAGTTTTTCCAAAAGTACGGCAAGCCGATCCATGGTCTCGATCACCCCTTCCTCCATCCCGGACTTGAGCATGGCGTCGCGGACCCCGACTGTCTGCATACAATGAGGATAGCGCCGGGCAGCCCACCCGTCAACTCCGGAGCCGCAATAATCCTCTTTAACGCCGTCCGCCAATCTTTTTTGTCCTGCTTATTTCCCCAGAGAGTCTGGAATCAGTCAGTTTCTGAAAACGGGCCGCCATGTCTGGCACTCCCTCGCCTTCGTGTTTGAAGAATACGAAGGCCTTTTCCCATTTTTGGGAAAGGATACTTTCCGCCCATTGTGACAAATCGGCGTCAGCGTAATCGGAACGGCGCAGTCGCAGGTATCCCCACGCGGCCGTACCGATGATTTTGCCTGCCGGAGTTTCGTCAGCGTCGGCAATGCACAGGCTGCATCCTTTTTTTCGAAGGAGTCCGAGGATATCCTCTTCGAGCCAGGTGGGGCTGCGAAACTCGAATGCGCAGGAGTTGCCTTCGGGAATGATGGAGAGAAAATCTTCGAGCGCGTGCCGGTCGGCCCGGAAGCTCTTGGGGAACTGAAAAAGGACCGGCCCCAGTTTTCTGTCCAGAACCGAAAGGGACTGGAAAAGACGCTCGGTCTCCTCGAACACATTTCTGAGCTGTTTCATGTGCGTTATGACCTGCGGGGCCTTGATCGCAAAGATAAAATCATTCGGGACCTGCTCCGCCCAGGACGTGAGCACGCTCTCCCTGGGCATGTGATAAAAGGTATTGTTGATCTCGACCGTATTGAGGCGGCCCGAATAAAAACGAAGCATTTCCTTAGGCGATATTTTTTCAGGATAGAATGCCCCTTTCCATTCCTTATATGCGAATCCGCTTGTGCCGGCGTAAATGTCCATTTTTCGTCCTCCGTTTCACGATCTTAGACAATGATTATTACTCCCTCCCGCGTCCTTCTTCGGCCTGCCTCTCCCGGACATGCAAGAAGGGGATCAAAATGTCAAACATCCCGCACCGCTTCGCGGGCGGCTTTGTCCTCCCGCAGCCGCAAAAAAACAGGCTGCCGCATCACGCCGTCTTCCGTCCAGCCGGAGAGGGCGACTTCGCAAACAAGCTCCGGCCTCACCCAGGCAACGCGGCCGTTCGTTTCCGGCTCAGCGGCAAAGGGGCATTCCTTCTGGACCAGGGTCGCCATCCTCTCATGGATATCCTGCAAATCTTTCGCCGAGAATCCGCCTCCCACGTGGCCGATGTAGGTGAACTCTCCCCCTTCAACGAGACCCAGGACAAGGGCGCCGAAGTATCGTCTGCCCTCCCCCGGTTCCGTAAATCCCGCGATCACGGCCTCCTGTGTGCGTTTTACCTTTACCTTGAGCCACTGCCGGCTTCTTCTTCCCGCTTCGTATGCGCTCCCGGAATGCTTGGCGATGATTCCCTCCAGCCCCTTTTCCCTGACGACCCGGTAAAACAACATGCCGTCTTTCCCTACGTGATCGCTGAAGCGTATTCTCGAATGGGAAGGAAGGATTTTTTTTAAGAGCGCTTTTCTCCGCAGCAAAGGCAAGCCCGTCAGATCATGTCCCTCAAAATAAAGAAGATCGAAA
>DASWAB010000318.1:0-12500 GCA_036391375.1 Nitrospirota bacterium | reverse complement strand
TTGTGCGGTAAGATCCGAAATTGCAAGCAGGTCTTTTTTCATGAAGTCTCCAGAATAGTTTCATCTCGCAACTTAGGAAGCTCACGAGCTGATTTATCGTTTCGACAATATGCGGTCGAGGGCGTCGATCAACCGGTCGATCTCTTCCTCGGCGATGATGAGCGGGGGCATGAACCGCAGCACCGTGTTCATGGTGCAGTTGATCAGAAACCCCTCCTTGAGGCATGCGGTTACGACATCCTTGCCTTCTCCGTCGAGCTCCAGGCCGACGAGCAGGCCCATGCCCCGCACGTCCTTTATGATGCCGTGCTTCTTTCTGAGCCCCTCCAGCTTCTGCAGGAAGCTCCGGCCGAGCAGTTCGACCGCCTGGATGATGATATTGTCTTCGAGCAGCGTTTCGAGGGACGCAAGCGCCGCAGCGCAGGCCAGCGGATTGCCGCCGAACGTTGAGCCGTGCGAGCCCGGATTCAGGGCCTGGGCCGCCTTATCGGCGGCAAGGAGCGCACCGATCGGCATGCCCGCGCCGAGGCCTTTGGCGATCGCGGCCACATCGGGCGTTACGCCTTCGTGCTCATAACCGAAGAGTTTCCCGGTCCGGCCCATGCCGGTCTGAATTTCATCGAGTATAAGCAGGATATTGTTCTTGTCGCAAAGCTCCCGCAGAGACTTGAGGTACCCCGCTGCGGGGACATTTACTCCGCCCTCGCCCTGAACCGGCTCCACGAGAACCGCACAGGTGTGTTCGTTGATTGCCTGTTCCACGGCCCCGATATCGTTGAACGGGACATACCGGAACCCGGGGACGACGGGCTCGAACCCTTTATGAAATTTTTCCTGGGCCGTGGCGGTGAGGGCGCCCAGGGTCCGTCCGTGGAAGGAGCCCCGCATCGTAATGATCTCGTACCGGTCCTGCTTTAAAATCTCCCTGCCGTATCGCCGGGCGAGCTTGATGGCCGCCTCGATAGCCTCGGTCCCGGAATTGCAGAAGAACACTTTGTCGGCGAAGGAGTTTTTCACGAGCGCCTTCGCGAGGCTGATCTGCGGCTCGTTGTGGAAGTGGTTCGATACGTGGATGAGCCGCTGGGCCTGTTTCTGAAGCGCCACGACCACCCGCGGGTGGCAGTGGCCCAGGTTGCAGACGGCGACACCCGAAACGAAATCGATATATTCCCGCCCGTCGGAGTCGAAGACCCTCGTGCCCCGGCCCTTGACGAGCACGAGCGGCTGCCGGCTGTAGGTATTCATGAGATATTTCTGGGAATCAGCAAGGATGTCGCTGGTAATCATGAGCTGAAACGTATCACAATTGGCTTGAAAAATCAAACGGAAAGTCCGTTCAAAACCATGAGCTGCGAACGCCTACACCCACAGTCTGACCAGTCCCACGATGAACACCAATGCCACCGGCGCGTACATCAGCCGGTACGTGCCCGCCATGTCCGCCTTGAAATATCTGAGCGTCAGCAGCAGGCAGAGATGGGTCGGCGAAAGCATCACGCCGGCGAACCCGGAGGCGAAGGCGAAGGTGATCGGTCCCAGCCCGGGATTTCCCCCCAGCATGGCCATGATTATCGGAAAGGTGGCGCCGACGAACGCCACAGTGAGTCCGGTCAAAAGCCCCACGATGAACGGGAGCGCGAAGAAAATGACGCCGGCCGGCAGTCCGCTCCGGGAAAAAAAGAGCGGCAGCGCCTCAATGGCCCCGCTTGCGTCGAGCATTCCTTTGAACACCATGACGCCGACGACCATGAGCACCACATTGAGCGACACGCTCTCACGGAGCGTGACTGCGAGTTCGTTCAGCGAATAGCCGTAGAACAACAACATCGCGGTCACGATGACAACCATGGCAACGGCCAGGGGCAGGGCGAACACGACCACGAGGACAATGGAAAGGATGATGGGAAGGAGGGTGACGAAGAGCGCCTTGAACTCCTCCCGGTCCCTTTTCCCGGGGACCGCTTCCGTCCGTATTCCCCGGAACCCCAGGAGCGCGCCCACGCCAACCACCGCCAGCGGCAGCGGGAGCTGGGAGAGGAGGAGTTTGTCGATCGGCGTTTTCGTGACTGCGGCAGCGAGCACAATGCCGGGATAGAGCGGCGATATATATTCCCAGATGTGCCGGAACCAGTAATTGATAAAAGCCTTCCGCTCGGGCGTGGCGTCCCCGCCGGCCGCCGCTTCCTGCACCATGGGTGCGGAGAACGCGGCCCCTCCCGCAGAGGGCAAGAGACCGATCACGCCCGGCAAGACGGCCATGGCGATCCTGCGGTCCCGCGCCACGTTCACTACGGCCTCCATCATGCGTTTGAGGACGCCGCGCTTCCGGACGATGTTCTCCAAAACCATGATGAGCACAAGGCCGGCCACGAGGTTGATCGTTACGGGGTCCACGCTCGAGCGGAGCATGACCCGCGCCTGCTCTAACGGTCCGATGCGGTACAGCGCGCCGAGCAACACGGAGGCCGACAGCATCACACCCCCAAGGTTCCAGCGCCGGCGCAGGAGCAGCACGATGAGCGCGAAGGCCGCGCCGATTTTGAGAAGGTCGGTCATCTGATATATCCTTCGCCGAGGTAGAAAATCACCGCGGCACGGATGGAATAGCGGTCCATGTTCCACTCCGACGGGAGCGGCTGAAAGGGCGCGGAGTCGCGGATAGAGCGCAGCGCCTCGTCATCCAGGATCTTGTACCCCGAGGATTTGAGAAGTTCCACCCCTCCGAGGGAGCCGTCCTTCATAATGTCGAATTTGATATAGAGCGTTCCCTGGTATCCGGACACGGCCGCGAGTTCGGGGTATTTGAGCACGCTCTCGACCTTGATTTTGAGCCAGCGGTTGTAGGAGATGAATTTGAACTCGTCCGTATCGAGCGTCACCGAATCGTCGCCCGGTTTTTTCTCCGGCATCCCCTTGCGCGCAAGCTCGTCGATGTCCTGCTGGGTCAGGAAAGGAAGAGGGCCGGCCCCTTTGTGCAGTTGCGGCGTCGTCTTTCCCGTTTCCTTTCCCTGCTCCGCGCCCTCCGGCATGCCCGTTCGCGGCGTCGTCTTCGGAAGCTTGATATCTTCGCTCTCGCCGAATTTTTTCGGCATCGGCACTTGGCCGGGAGGCAACGGTTTCTCCGGCATGAAACGTCGGGGCGCGACAGGCGGAGGCGCGACAGGCGCGGGAGGGACGGGAGCGCGTTGCTGCAGCGGCGGCAGTTGTTTTGTCTCCTGCGGCGGCAGGTTCACGATTTCGACCGGGAGTACGAACGGCTTCTCCATTGCCGCCGGCTTGATCAGATACAAGGCCGCCGCGATCATCATCGCATGGAGCGCGAAGGAGACGGTGAGAAATTTCGTGAAGGGTAAACGAGGGAACATGAGAGTGTGATGAAAAAACTTTGGACGCAGATTTGCGCAGAAGATGCGGATGGTAATTTCTCCGTCTGCTCATTTACTCCGCATGTTCCGTTTTTTCTGCGTCCAATTTGTCGTCGTTCTGTTTTATTCGTGCGAATTCGCGTCTATCCTTTTTGCTCTCTTTCCGAAACTTCCCGAAGCAGCTTGAGGATCGCTTTGGCCTTGTCCGGCGTGAGGCTGCCCATGCCGCAGGAGGGCGTGATGAGGCACTGCCGCAGGATGGTTTTTCTCCCGATGCCGGCCTTCTCCAGGCGCTGCATTCCTTCACTCAGTCTGGTTACGAGCATGTCCGCGGTCTCGTTTCCCGTGAATGCGCCTGTCGGCACGATTCCCCAGGCGAGCGCGCCGCCGCGGTCATAAAATTTCCTGATCTCCTCCGGATACAGCATGACTTTATCCATGTACCCGAAGGCGTCGAAGTTTACAATGTCCACGTCCGTCCTGAAGATCATGGGCCAGTCGGCATTCCCGCAGCAGTGGATGCCCGCGATTCCGCCCAGTTCATGGACCGTGCCGATGATCTCGTTCAGCTTCTCCGCGACGGCCTCCGCGGAGACCGCGGAGAACGCCGAACCGAGCGATTCCATGGCCGGTTCGTCGATGAAAATAATCACCGGCTTGCCGAACCGGCCGAGTTCGCGTATCTGCCAGGCCGCTTTCATGGCGAGCCCCTTGACCACGGCGTCGAAGAGGACGTCGTTGTGGATGATGTCCCTGCCGGATGCGTCCTTGAACGATATGCCCGCCGTGAGAGGGCCGGTGATATGGCCTTTGATGAATTTCGCGCCAGGCGGCAGGCCGTTCTTTAATGCGCGCAGGAAGGCATAGAAACCGGCCGCGTATTCCTCGGTGATCCTGAAGAAGGCGTAGTCCTTTTCGATGAAGCGCTCGAAGAATGTTTCGATCTCCCGGGAGAGGTCCTTCGAGGTGTCGAAGAAGAACCGTTTCTTTGCCGCATCGAGCCGAAGGCCGGGCAGGGACTCGCTGTACTGGCCATCCATGTGCTCGCGGAAGTCCCGCTGCGGGAGCTGGGGCCAGATCGGCGCCTCTTGAAGATACTGAAACGACAAGGCTGCGGCCTGGTCCGCGTCCCTGATCGGCAGGCTGCCGATGCCGGTGGCTATGCAGTTGAAGTCATGCGTCATAAGGAAAACCTCACTCCTGATCTTTTTACGGTCGCTCCGCGCCGCTGCGTTTTTAAATTATATATTCCTCAAAGGTAAAAAACAACTTAAATGTAGGCGCTGCCGGGTATTTTCATCTTTACAGAGGATGGGAAAGCGGGTAATATAACCCCATGAAATACGGCGCAAAAGCAATTAGTCAGGCAAAGCTCGAGGTGTGGCCCAATCCCAACCCGGAGCGCGATTACATTATTGAAATTTCCTATCCTGAGTTTACCTGTCTCTGCCCGAGGTCGGGCTATCCGGATTTCGCGACGATCAGTGTCACGTACACCCCTGACAAAAAAGTTGTGGAACTGAAAAGCCTGAAGCTTTACCTCAACAGCTTCCGGGACAAGAGCGTGTCCCACGAGGCCGTGGTGAACGCGATTTTCGATGCGTTAAAGAAGAATCTCAAACCGCGCAGCCTTGAAGTCGTCGGCGATTTCAATGTGAGGGGAAACGTAAAGACGGTGATACGCGTCGCTCAATAAGGTCCGGCCGGAGGGAGAGGATCAGCCGAGTCGGGAGCCCGCTTTTTCGTAACCCATTCTGTTTCAACAACTCATTCACGGATGCATCTTGACTATTTGTGAGCGGCGTGCTATCAATGGTAACATTGTCGTGAAATTATTTACCGGAGGTACGGAGTGAAAATTTTGACCGGGAATGCGCCTCTTGTTCTTCTTCTCCTCTTTTTTGTCCTTGTCCCCGTTGTTTCAGGGGCCGCTTCCGCTCCTGAATCGTTTGCGCCTCTGGTAAAAAAAGAGCTGCCCTCGGTGGTGAACATCTCGACCAGGCAGGTGGTCAAGGCGCAGCAGCCCTCTCCGTTCGGCGATCCCCGGATGGACGAGTTCTTCTACCGGTTCTTCGGGGGCAGGCCGCAGCGCGAACAGGTGAGGCAGAGCCTTGGCTCCGGGTTCATCATCAGCCAGGACGGTTATATCTTGACGAACAACCACGTCGTCGATATGGCGCGGGACATCAAGGTGGCCCTTGCCGACGGCCGCGTGCTGGAGGCCAAACTCGTCGGCAAGTCCAAGGAAATCGATGTCGCATTGATCAAGGTGAACACAACAGGGCTCCCGGCGGTGTCGCTCGGGGACTCGGAAGCGCTCGAAGTGGGCGATTGGGTCCTGGCGATCGGCAACCCCTTCGGCCTGTCCCATACGGTGACCGCCGGGATCGTGTCCGCGAAGGGGCGGGTCATCGGCGTGGGCCCGTACGATGATTTGATCCAGACCGACGCGGCCATCAACCCGGGCAACAGCGGCGGACCGCTGTTCAACACGAAAGGCGAAGTCGTGGGGATCAACACGGTCATCATCGCGACCGGCCAGAACCTCGGTTTCGCCGTCCCGATCACCATGGTGAAGGAGGTGCTGCCGTCGATCAAGGAGAAGGGCAGACCCGATATGGGCTGGCTCGGGGTTTCCGCCCAGACGGTCACGCCCGAACTCGCCGAGGCCCTCGGTCTCGCTGAGCCCGTCGGCGCGCTCGTCAACAGGGTGGAGAAGGGGGGGCCTGCCGCGAAGGCGGGTCTGCAGCACGGCGATGTGATTGTGGAACTCGACGGAAAGAAAATCCTCGACCCCCTGGAACTTCCGCGGATGGTGGCCTTCGGTCATATCGGAAGGACCGTCACGCTCTCGGTGATCCGTCAGAAAAAACCGCTGGAGATCAAGGCGGTGGTGGAGTTAAAGCCGGAGAAGAATTAAGTGCGGAACGCGGAAGTGCGGAGTGCGGAATTAATGCTGGTTCTGCTTGCACCCGTCACTTGGAGGAGAATTTCATGTTTGGTCTCGGGTTCCCCGAAATACTGCTTATTTTTGTGATTGCCCTTATCGTGTTCGGGCCGAAGAAACTTCCGGAACTGGGCAAAACGATCGGCCGCGCCATGGCGGAGTTTAAAAAAGCGCAGCAGGAATTTCAGGAATCCGTGCGCTCCGAGATGAAAGAGGCGGAGAAGGACATCGACGTGGAAGAGCTCAGGAAGCTCGGCAAAACCGTTTCTGCCGCTGCCGGGCCCGGCGCGGAAGAAAAACAGGGACCCGGACATACGGCTGAGCAGAAGCCGGAGCCCGAACAGAAAAAGAGCGAGGAGACAAAAGGCGATGCCTGATGAAGAGCAGCGGATGTCGTTTTGGGGCCACCTTGAAGAGCTCAGGAAATTGCTCATCCGGTCCGTCCTGTGGGTCGCCGTGGGGTTCGGCGTCTGCTTCTATTATTCCGAAACCATTCTCCGGGTCCTCATGTGGCCCATGAATGCAAAGCTGACCATCGGGACTGCGTTTCCGTACCTCACCGCCGTCCCCAACAAGGTCCAGCAGAAGCTGCACTATACCACGCTGATCGAGCCGTTCTGGTCGCACCTCAAGATTGCGCTCATCGCCGGCATCATGGCCGTATTTCCCATGCTCATGTACCAGGTCTGGAAGTTCATCGGGCCCGGACTCTTGCCGAAGGAGCGGCGGTACGCAAGCGCATTCGTCTTTTTTTCAACCGTCTTCTTTGTCATCGGCATGCTGTTCTGTTATCTGCTCCTGCTGCCCTTCACGATCCCTTTTCTGCTTGAGTACAAGACCGAAGACCTGATCGCCATCATCAAGATCGGCGATTACATCGATTTTGTCCTGAAGTTTCTTCTGGCCTGCGGCGTCGTATTCGAGCTTCCCCTCGTTATCGTTTTGCTCAGCCGCATGGGGCTCGTGAAACCCGACACCCTCGCCAAGTACCGCAAGTATGCGTTCCTTGCGGCGTTCATCCTGGGCGCCATTCTGACCCCGACCCCCGATATTTTCAATCAGACGATCATGTCCATTCCCATCTATCTGCTCTACGAGGTGGGGATCCTTTTTGCGCGCATCTTCGGGAAAAAGAAACAGCAGAAAGACGCGGAGCCGGCTGAAAGATAACGTTGCAGAGCGGGGAGCGCGGTGCAGGAAAAAAAATCAGGCAGAATCATCTCGTTTGTTTCCGCTTCCTCGAACAGCGGGAAGACAACGCTCATCGAAAAGCTCGTGCCCCTTCTCAAGGCCAGAGGCCAGCGCGTGGCGGTGATCAAACATGCCTCGGCGGGGTTCGAACTCGACAAACCGGGGAAGGACTCGCGGCGCTTCCAGCAGGCGGGGGCGGATTCGGTCGTGCTCGCGGGGCCGGACCGCCTGGCGCTCATGAAAAAAGTTGAAGATGAGCCGTCTGTCGAAGAGCTTGAACGGCTGGCCGGAGACGTCGATATCATCGTGTATGAAGGGTTCAAAAAATCCGCGAAGAACAAAATCGAAGTCTTCCGTTCAGGGGTTTCCGGAGAACATCCGCTCTGCAAAGACGATCCTTCCTACCTTGCGCTCGTGAGCGACGCATCCGTTGATTTCCCGGTCCTTCGCTTTGACCTCAACGATGCGGAAGGCGTCGCGCAATTTATCATGATGAACATTTAGCGTCCGTTTTTTCTTCCGTTCCGCCCTGCAAACAATGCAAATTTCGATTAGTATATGATCTTTTCTTAATAATTGAGGTGTCGAAAACCCTTTTTCATTGACTTTCATCGCGGTTTTTCATATTTTATTAAGAAGAACATTATTTCACCTTGTCGATTGTACTGAAAGGAGCAGCATGTCCGGATCGAGATCGAAAAAATTGTTCGAAGAGGCGAAGAAACACATCCCGGGCGGAGTAAACAGCCCGGTGCGGGCATTCCGCTCCGTGGGCGGCGAGCCGCTCTTCATCAAGAAGGCGAAAGGCTCCAGGATCTATGATGCGGACAATAAGGCATACATCGATTATGTCCTTTCGTGGGGGCCGATGATCCTGGGGCATGCCCATCCGCGCGTGAACGCGGCGCTCAAGAAGGCAATCGCAAACGGCACGAGCTTCGGCGCGCCGACGGAACTCGAGATCACGCTGGCCAGGCTGGTGAAGAAGGCGTTTCCTTCCCTGGAACTGGTGCGCATGGTGAGTTCCGGCACGGAAGCCACCATGAGCGCGATCCGGGCTGCGCGGGGCTTCACGGGCCGCGATAAGATCCTCAAGTTCGACGGCTGCTACCATGGCCACGGCGACAGCCTGCTCGTGAAGGCGGGAAGCGGCGTCGCGACCTTCGGCCTGCCGGACAGCCCGGGAGTCCCCTTGGACCTTGCAAAGCACACGCTGACGGTCGCGTACAACGATCTTTTCGCGGTGAAGGAAGTCGCGTCGAGGGAGGGGGAGCGGATCGCCTGCATCATCGTCGAGCCGGTCGCGGGGAACATGGGGTGCGTGCCGCCCGAGCCGGGTTTCCTCCAGGGGCTGCGAGCCGTCTGCGACCAGTACGGGATCGTCCTTATCTTCGATGAAGTCATGACCGGTTTCCGCGTCTCCTACGGGGGCGCCCAGCAGCTCTACAAGATCAAGCCGGACCTTACCTGCCTCGGCAAGGTGATCGGCGGCGGTTTGCCCGTGGGCGCTTATGGCGGCAAGCTCGAAATCATGGGGAAGATCGCCCCCATCGGCCCCATCTATCAGGCCGGCACGCTTTCGGGAAATCCGCTGGCCATGACGGCGGGGATAGAGACGTTGAAGCTGCTTGCCAGACCGGGTGTGTACAAGGCGCTCGAAAAAAGTTCGGCCGAGCTCGAAAAGGGCCTCCGCGCGGCCGCGGTAGAGGCGGGCGTGCCGGTGACGCTCAACCGCGTGGGCTCCATGTTTACCGGCTTCTTTACGGATCAAAAAGTGAGGGACTTTGCGGGCGCGAAGACCTCGGACACGGCAAGGTTCGGCAGGTTTTTCCTGTCCATGCTTAAAAACGGCGTGAACCTCGCGCCGTCTCAATTCGAGGCCGCGTTTTTGTCCCTGGCGCATTCCCGGGCGGACATCGCGAAAACCATCGAGGCGGCGAGGAAGAGCCTGAAAGACCTGTAGGAGCAAGAAGCTCGCAGCGGTCTGGCAGCCCGTCGTTTGAACCTTGATGGAAGGCGTCAGCCATGCGCTGCGAGCCGGTTTTCCCATGGAAGAAAAAAACCGCAAGTTCTACCGCATGCTCGGCGCGCTGAGCACCGTGGGCATCACCCTGGTGGCTTCCACGGTCATCGGCTATTTCATCGGCTTTTATCTGGACCGCGCCTTCAACACCTCCCCGTGGCTCACCGTGATCTTTTTTCTTCTCGGCGTCGCCGCGGGTTTCAAGAACCTGTTTCAGTTTGCCCGGAGGAGCCAGGACTCTTTCGACGGGGAAGACGACCATAAAACGAAAAAGGACAATCCATGACGACCGATGATGCCCGGAAGGGGGCGCGGACCGTTGCTGCGATCGTTCGGGGGGTGGCCGGGAAGACCGCGATCATGGTTTCCCTCGCCGCCGCGGCCGCGCTCGTGTTCTCGATACTCCAAGAATCCGGCCAGCGGTGGTGGCTTCCTCCCGCGAGCGTTCTTTTCGGCGGGGCGCTCGGCATTCTTAACTTTCGCTGGCTCGCGCTGTCCGTGCAGCGGATATACCTGCGGCAGGGCGTGACCTCGGGGCTCTCAATGCTCGCGGCGACGGTCATCAGCGTTTTGAAGCTCGCGCTCATCTTTATCATCCTCTTCATCGTCATCAAATGGCGGCTGCTCCATGTCGTCGGCCTGGTGACGGGGCTTACGGTCTGCTTCCTTGCCATTCTCTGGGAAGGCATCGGCCTCATGAAGAAGCAGGCGCCAGGGGGCGATGATGCCTGAATGATGCGTGCGTGATCTCGGAAACCGTGGCCAGCGTTCGGGGAGGAAAACGCATATGAAAAATCATGTTCTGCGGCCGTTTATCGTCTTTCTGGGCATCGTGGCGCTCATCCTGATTGCGCGGATGTTCTTCGTGCCCCGGGATTTCGGCATCGGCGAGCGCGGATACATGTACGGCTGGCACCGCAAAGGCAACGAGCAAGACTGGAAAAATTTCAAGGTAAAATATCAAGGCAAGGAATACTGCAAGGACTGCCATACCGACAGGTACAACAGCATCAACAAGACCCCGCACCGGATCATCGAGTGCGAGGACTGCCACGGTCCCGCCATCGACCATCCATCGGACCCGCCGAAGCTGACGATCGACAGGAGCAGGGAGCTTTGCCTCCGGTGCCATTATCCTCTGCCTTACCCCACGAGCGGGCGGTCACGAATCAGGGGCATCGACCCGGACACCCACAACCCGGGAACGGAATGCTCCTCCTGTCATAATCCTCATAACCCGATGGAGGGACTGCGATGATTACGCGAAGGGATTTTCTGAGGCACACGGCCCTGGGAATCGCCGGCGTCGCGCTTCCGTTCGCGGCGTTTGAGATCGTCGATCCTGAGAAGTTGATGGCCCGGGAATCATCTGACCCGTCGAAGGTCCGCTGGGTTTTCCTCGTGGACACATACAAATGCGTGGGCTGCGGCATGTGCGTGAAGGCCTGCAAGCTGGAGAACGAGGTGCCCTACGACGCAAACGTGACCAGGACCTGGGTCGAACGGTACGTGATCACCAAAGACGGCAAAGTCCACGCCGATACGCCCAAGGGGGCGCGCGACGGCTTCACGACCGCGAAGATCGACCTGGGCGAGGGCAAGTTCGAGAACATCAAGGCGGAGGATATCGATAAGGCGTTCTTCGTGCCCAAACTCTGCAACCAATGCGACAACCCGCCCTGCGTGCAGGTCTGCCCCGTGGGTGCGACATACCAGGCGGCGGACGGCGTGGTGCTCGTTGACAGGACCTGGTGCATCGGCTGCGGCTACTGCATCATGGGCTGCCCCTACGGGGTGCGGTTCTTCCACCCTGTGTACCGCACCGCCGAGAAATGCAATTTTTGCTACCATCGCATTACCAAGGGCATGAAGACCGCCTGCGTCGACGCCTGCCCGTTCGGCGCGCGCCGGATCGGCAACATAAAGGACCCCAACGACCCCGTAACAAAGATCATCATGACGGAGAGGGTGGGGGTGCTCAAGGAAGAATATGGAACGAAGCCGCAGGTCTTCTATATCGGTCTCGACAAGGAGGTGCGGTGATGCTGGCCCACGGAGAGCTTTGGACGGTCAAGGAGCTTTTCGTCTATCCCAATGAGTTCATCTACTGGAGCGTCCAGATCGTGATGTACCCCTTTATGACGGGGCTTGTAGCGGGCGCCTTCGTGCTGTCGTCGCTCTATCACGTTTTCGGCATCAAGCAACTCAAGGACATGGCGCGGTTCGCCCTCGTGTTCTCGTTCGCTCTTCTGTTTGCCGCGCCGATGCCTATTGTCCTTCACCTGCAGTTCCCGTTCAGGGGCATCAATGTATTTATGACGCCCCACTTCACTTCGGCGATCGCCGCCTTCGGCGTCGTCTTCTTCTCGTACGGAGCGATCGTTGCTTCGGAGCTCTGGTTTTTATACCGGAAGCATTTCGTCGAGGTTTCGCTCGCGCTCCGGGAAAAGCAGGACAAGACGCTCCGGGAATGGCTCCGTTACTTTATCTTCTGCTCGCTTACGCTGGGCGTGTATGACGTGAGCGAGGAGTCGCTGCGCCGCGACGAGAAGGCGATCAAGGTCCTGGCCGGCATCGGCATCCCGGTGGCGTGCTTTCTCCACGGGTACGCGGGGTTCATCTTCGGATCGGTCAAGGCGAACGCGCTCTGGATGACGCCGCTCATGCCAGTCATCTTCATCATGTCGGCGGTGGTCTCGGGCATCGCGCTTTGCATGCTCACCTACATTCTGACCATGGAGCTAAAAAGATTCCTCGCAAAACGCAGGAGGATGCAGCCGGGAATGCGGTTCCCGTCCATGGAGGAGATCAAGGGCGTCGAGCTCAGCGTGATCAAGATGACGGCCAGGTACCTGCTCTCCTTCCTCGTCGCCGCGATCAGCCTCGAACTTCTGGACCTCATCTTTCGCGGCTACACCGCGGTCAAGTCCTGGGATGTGCTCAGGAGCGTGATCTACGGCAGGGACTTCACCGA
>DASWAB010000317.1:0-4781 GCA_036391375.1 Nitrospirota bacterium | reverse complement strand
ACGATGATCCTGGATATGAGTCCCGGTTGAAGGGGGAGCCCGAAAAGCCATCCCGCGATGTTGATGCCCATGGCGCCGCCTAAAAGACTGCCGGGCATAAGCCCGAAAATTGCGAAGAGCACTAACCCTGCTCCCGCTCCGATATAAGCTGTTTTTCTGGCTATTGTGATCTTCATTTTCATTCCCTCCTTCCTTATCGATCAAATTCACTCATACTATTGCATCGTCCATGCCAAAATATATGTTATTGATTTTCTAAATATATTCTACTTTGTTATTTTGCAAAACTGAGAAAAGAGTGGCAACTGTTTTTAGAAATGCGAAATTCCGCAGCGGGGCCAACACCCATTATTTCTGCTATTTTTGTTTCGCTTATAATTTTAGTCTGCCCATTGTTCATTATTTTATAAAAAAGCGAAAAAATTTCCTTGAAACAGGCTTTCATCTATGGTAATTTAAGGGTCGCCTTTTTATAAGGCATATCCTACATTACACACGCACCGGGACCTGCGGCGGGGTGTTCCGATTTCAGGAAAAAACGAAGTCGGAATCCGCCTCAGGGATGATCGGCGCGGAGGTAAAACCAGAAGGAGGACGCCATGTCCATGATCACGATGAAAGAGTTGTTGGAAGCGGGGGTGCACTTCGGCCATCAGGCAAAACGATGGAATCCCAAGATGAAGAAGTACATATTCGGCGAGCGAAACGGCATCTACATCATCGATCTCCAAAAGACGCTCAAGCTGTTCAAGGAAGCCTACGACTTCGTGCGAACCGCCGCCTCCGAAGGCAAGGACATTCTTTTTGTGGGGACAAAAAAGCAGGCGCAGGATGCCATTACGGAAGAGGCCAAACGGTGCTCCATGTACTATGTCTCCAACCGCTGGCTCGGCGGCATGCTCACGAACTTCAACACGGTCAAGAAGAGCATCGACCGTCTCAAAAAGATCGAAAAGATGAAGGAAGACGGCACGTTCGACAAGCTCACGAAAAAGGAAGTGGCCGGACTCGAAAAAGAGCGCATCAAGCTTGAGAAAATCCTCACCGGTATCAAATCCATGACCGAGCCGCCTTCCGTACTGTTTGTCATCGACCCCCGCAAGGAGACGATCGCCGTGCAGGAGGCGAACAAGCTCGGGATACCGGTAGTCGCCGTTGTCGATACGAACTGCGACCCCGACAACATCGATTATGTCATCCCGGGAAATGACGACGCAATTCGGGCCATCCGCCTGATGTCCTCGAAAATTGCCGATGCCGTCATCGAGGGCAGACAGGCAATCACCAAGGAGACGGGTGAGGCCGCGGAGGCCGCAAAGGCGGCGGGCGAGACGGAGGCTGCGGCGCCGGCGGAGCCCGCAATCGAGAACGCCCCCGCTGAAGACACAGAGGAAGAATAAAATCCATGGCCTGCGTTTTCGGGAGGGACGCTCATTAATACCGATGATGATCCCCGCAGCGCACTTAATGTAACTCATCCGAATAATCAACCACAGGGAGTGCCGTGTTGTCAGGACCGCGGTAATCAGCGCCTGACATTTCAGGAAAGGGGTTTTTGAAATGGCAACAATATCTGCAACGGCGGTAAAAGAGCTTCGTGAAAAAACGGGCGCGGGCATGATGGACGCGAAAAAAGCGCTTGAGGAAGCAGGCGGGGACTTCGAAAAGGCAACCGATATCCTCAGGACGAAAGGCCTCTCCGCCGCGGCGAAGAAGGCAACGCGCGTGGCCGCGGAAGGGATGATCTGCTCAAGCGTCATCAAGGAAGGAACCGTCGGCGCGATCGTGGAAGTAAACAGCGAGACTGACTTCGTGGCGAAAAACGAAGAGTTCCAGCAATTCGCACGGGGGGTCGCCGAGCTCATAGCAACGCAGAATCCCCAGGATGTCGCCGCGCTCTCACTGCTGTCCCTGGGCGGCATGGACGTCGAGTCGAAGCGCCAGTCGCTGGTGCAGAAGATCGGCGAAAATATCGCGGTCCGCCGGTTCATGCGTTACCAGACCGACGGCAGGATCGCGATCTACCTGCATGGCAGCCGCATCGGCGTCATGGTGGACTATGCGGGCGGCGACGAGCAGCTCGGCAAGGACATCGCCATGCACACCGCGGCCGCGAGTCCCCTGTTCCTTTCGCGCGAGACCGTTCCGGCCGACGCCTTGTCCCGTGAGCGCGCAATCTACGAAGCCCAGGCCAAGGAATCCGGAAAACCCGCGAACGTCATCGGCAGGATCGTGGACGGCAAGCTCGAGAAGTACTACACCGACACGTGCCTCATGGACCAGATATACATCAAGGACCCTGACGGAAAACTCAAGATCAAGGACCTCCTCAAAAAGAGCGGCGGAAGCGTCTCGCTCCGCCGTTTTGTCCGCTACCAGCTTGGCGAAGGAATAGAGAAAAAGAAGGAAAATTTCGCCGAAGAGGTGGCGGCCCAGCTCAAATAATATGACGCGGCCCCGCTACAAGCGCATACTGCTCAAGCTCTCGGGTGAAGCCCTCATGGGCGCCCAGGGCTACGGCATCGACCATGCCATCCTCGACTCGATAACCTCCGAGGTGAAGGACGTCTACGAACTCGGGGTCGAAATCGCCATTGTTATCGGCGGCGGCAACATCTTTCGCGGGCTGTCGGGGGCCGCGAAGGGCATGGAGCGCGCGAGCGCCGATTACATGGGCATGCTCGCCACCGTATTAAACGCCCTGGCGCTTCAGAACATCCTTGAGAACAAGGGCGTGGTCACCCGTGTGCAATCGGCCATAGAAATGCGCGAGCTTGCCGAGACCTACATCCGCAGGCGCGCGGTGCGGCACCTCGAGAAGCGGCGGGTCGTCATCTTCGCCGCCGGCACCGGCAACCCCTACTTCACCACGGACACGGCCGCAGCGCTCCGCGCCATGGAGATCGGGGCCGAGGTGATCATGAAGGCGACGAAGGTGGACGGCGTGTACAGCGCGGACCCGGTGAAGGACAAGACCGCCGTCAAGTACGACAGCCTCACCTACCGCGACGTGCTCCAAAAGGATCTCCGCGTGATGGACGCCACGGCAATCTCCCTCTGCATGGACAACAATCTTCCCATCATTGTGTTCAACCTTACCGCCTCCGGCAACATCAAGAAGATCATCCTGGGCGAAAGGGTCGGAACGATCGTAGCCGGGAGGAACAATGCTTAGCGAACAGAAGAAAAAAACGGAAGAGAAAATGAACAAGGGCATCGAGGTCCTCAGGAAAGAGTTCGCAGCGCTCCGCACCGGCAGGGCCTCGCTCGGAATACTCGAGGGCATCATGGTGGACTATTACGGGACGCCCACGCCGCTCAACCAGGTCGCAAATCTTGCCGTTCCCGACCCGCGAACGATCACCATCCAGCCCTGGGAGCCGAAGATGCTCGGCGAGATCGAAAAGGCCATTTTGAAATCCGATGTCGGGATCACCCCTTCCAACGACGGCAAGCTTATCCGCCTCGGCATTCCCCCGCTGACCGAAGAGCGCAGGCAGCAGATCGTGAAGCATGCGAAGAAGCTCGCCGAGGACGCCCGGGTCGCCATCCGGAACATCCGCAGGGACGTGAACGACGAGATCAAGAAAAAGAGCAAAGACAAGAGCGCGCACGTTTCGGAAGACGAGACCAAAAAACTCCAGGACGAGATCCAGAAGACCACGGACAACTACATCAAGAAGATCGACGAACTCCTTGCGCACAAGGAGAAGGAGATCTTGACGATGTAGAAGGAAAACGCGTGCTCCCCCTCTGGATCGCCACGGGCTATCATCCCCGGCGCAAGAAGCATGAAGCGTGCCGTTCCTCGATTTTTACCCCGCCGCCCCGCCCCTTGATACGCTATAATAGTAGGAAATAAGAGAACTCGTCACGGCGCGGGGTAAACAACCATGCAAGTGAAAAGGGGCAGGAGAGAGGCTTTCTTCTGCGCCGGCCCCGGAATATCGCGGCAAGGAGGCGTCATGACCCGTCGTAAAAAGATATCCATCGCTGCCGGGATTGTTGTCCTCATAGCGGCGGCAGGACTTTTTTTTCTTTGGACCAACATCAACCGGATCGTAAAGACGTCGATTGAGCGTTATGGATCGCAGGTTACGAAGACTTCCGTGCATGTCGTCGCGGTGTCGATTAACGCGAAAAAAGGCGAAGGCGTCATCAACGGAATCACCGTGGCGAACCCCGGAGGATTTGGGGAGCCGCATGTCCTGACCCTCGGCTCGATCGGCCTCCGGATCGATCCCGGCACGCTCCTCTCAAGCCTGGTGGTGATCGACGATGTCCGCGTTTCCTCGCCGCATGTTGTGTACGAAATGGACAGCTCCGGCACGTCGAATGTCGATGTCCTCAAAAAAAACATAGCGTCAGCGGACGCGGCGTCTCCGAAGCGTCCGCCATCCAAAAAGAAGCCGGGCAAGGAAACGCGGCTCCGCATCAAGAGGCTCGTGATTGAGAACGGCAGAGTGGACCTCCTTGTTTCAGCGCTCCGAAGCAGTCCGCAGACCATTACGCTGAAGAAGGTCGAGATGACGGATATCGGAGGGCAGAGCGGCGTGACGCCTGAGCAGGCGGCAAAATCGATTGCAAACGCCATCATGACAGAGGTAAGCAGGGAAGTCGCGGAAGCCGGAGCGAAGCGGCTTCTCGAAAAGGGTCTTGAGCGGGCTGTCGAGCAGATGCGGAAATAGGCCCGGTCCGCAGGACAGCCTTGGCCCATTCAAGGTAAGAAAATTCCTTCCCCATAGAGTACTTTTAAAACACCCTGTTCAAAATAACCTATC
>DASWAB010000316.1:0-16189 GCA_036391375.1 Nitrospirota bacterium | reverse complement strand
TACGTGAAGGCTTCATCGAGTGCAATACTTTTATTCGGGCCCATTCTTGGGTTGGCCTATGTCGTTTTTCTGCCGATCATCAGCATCATGACGGCGTTTTCTCTCCTGGTGCGGAAAACGCTCGGCGGGGTGTTCAGCCTGGGAAAGAACATCATCTCCTTCGGATGGAGGCCCAACGAGGCGTACCTGGGCGGGAAAAATAAAAAGAAGGACGACAGCGACAAGCCGGGAAAATGACGGGGAAACAGACCGGGGAATGGCAATGAAAATCCAAAAACTACTATTAAGGAGGACCATACTATGAATACCTTGTTTGATTTCGTCACACACGTCAAGGGGATCGAATATATCCTCTCCATTACCTTCATCGTCGGGTATCTTATTTACTGGGAAGCGCTCAAGCCGAAGCCGTTCCGGAGCGTAAAAGAAACCGGCCAGGATGATATCGAGCACATCAAGCGGACCGGCATGAAGGACACTTTGAGACTGGTAGGCAAGGTGGCCTCGGCGCCTTTTGTCGGGCTGCTTTACGTAATTCTGCTCCCCGTCGGAATGATCAGCGCGCTGTTCTACGCCCTGGTCTCGGCAGTGGGCGGGAAGAGCGAAGCGTTTTCCTGGAGACCGGCGGAGGCGTACCTGGCCGGCCAGAAGAAGACCAAGAAGCATGATCAGGCCGAAGGCAAGACTGAACAGAAATAAAACGATCACCGAACTAAGGGGGCGCGAAACCGGCGCCCTCTTTTGATTGTATTCTAAGGAGGAAAGGGACGAATGAAGATCATAACCACGGTCATTGTATCGCTGTGCTGCATCCTTTTTTCCCTGCCGGCCATTGCCGAAGAAGGCTCACCGTCTCCCGCAGCGGCCAGAGGGCGCAAAGGCCCCGGTCTCGTCAAGCTGGACACTCTGGCAGATATTTACCGGCCCGTTCTCTTCAATCATGAAAAACATACCGCCATTGCCGGCGATTGCGGCATCTGTCATCATCAGCATGGAAAAAACGCAAGCCTGCCCTGTCATGAGTGCCACAGCTTAAAGGCGTCAGCGTTCAAAAGTTCTGCAACAGGCAGTTTTATGGCGTGCAAAAATTGTCATGGGGCGCTCGACCCCGCAGTTCCCCAGATGCCGGGGCTCAAAGTCGCCTATCATCGCCAGTGCTTTCAGTGCCACCGGGGAATGAATGACGTGGGCGTCAGCCCCAAGGGCTGCACCCAGACCTGTCACGACAAGCGCGACACCCAAAAGGTTGCCCAGAAGGCCGGCTTGAAACGGAATAAATAACGCTCATGGAAATGCATACCACGCTCTCAGGAAGAGGAGGAATACGGAATCATGACTAAGAATAAAATAGAAAAACCCTCTGAACCCGGTGATACGCTGCCTGGGCAGTCCGGCGGCGACGGGAAAAAGCAGGAAGCCGGCGCGATGGGCGACAGTCTGCAATTCACCCGGAGAAGATTCATAGGGACCGTTGCGGCCATCGGAGGGGCGATTGGAGGGGCCGCCCTCGTTTCCAAAGCTGGGACCGCGTCCGCCAAGGAATTCGAAGGAAATCCCGACCGCTACGGCGTTTTGTACGACCTGACACTCTGCGTCGGGTGCCGAAGCTGTGAAAAGGCCTGCAATGAAGCGAATCATTTGGCGCCGCCGACAGTGCCGTTCGACGATCCGTCGGTTTTCAATGAAACGCGCAGGCCGACCGTCGAGGCGTATACGGTGGTCAACCGCTTCCCGAACCCCAAGGACCCGGACAAGCCGCTCTACCGCAAGATCCAGTGCAATCACTGCAACGAGCCGGCATGCGCCAGCGCATGCCCTATTCATGCGTACACCAAGAACCCGGAAGGCCCCGTCACCTACAATGTGAACCTCTGCTTCGGCTGCCGGTACTGCATGGTCGCCTGTCCCTACTATATTCCGGCGTATGACTACAACAGCGCGCTGGAGCCCCGCATCTCGAAATGCACCATGTGTTACCCCCGCGTAAAAGAAGGCCGTCCGACCGCGTGTTCGGAGATATGCCCCACGGGCGCGCTCACGTTCGGAAAGCGCGAAGAGCTCATCAAGGTTGCGCGGGAGAAGATCATGAAAAACCCCGACAAATACGTTGACCATATTTTCGGCGAGCATGAGGGGGGAGGAACAAGCTGGCTTTACATCTCCGGCGTCCCCTTCGAGCACTACGGCTTCCCGACCGCCATCCAGAAGGCGCCCATGCTGGAAAATACGAAGGGGTTCCTTGCGAGCGTTCCGCTGGTGTTCACCATCTGGCCCGCCCTCTTCGGGATGCTCTACTCCGCGACACAACACCGGAGCGGTTCGAAGAACGACTCAGATCATGAAAAAACGGAGGGGAAGAAATGAGCAACGAAAATCTCGCAAATTCGGAAAAATTCCACGCAACGTTCATGGAAAAGCTGCGGATGGGCATGACGTGGCAGGAATACACACGGAGCCTGATCACGCCGTTCAACGTCATTGCGGCAATCATCCTGAGCATCGGCCTGCCGGTGATCGTCCTGCGGTTCGCAAAGGGGCTCGTCTTCGCAACCCATGCGTCGAACGAATATCCGTGGGGGCTCCTGCTCGGGTGGGGGCTTTTCGGCGGCGTCCCCCTTTCGGCCACCGGCTTCGTCATGGCGACGGCCTATTACATCTTCGGGTTTAAGGACTATCACCCGCTGGTGCGGCTCGGCGTACTGACCGGCCTGCTCGGATATTTCTTCGCCGTGGTATACCTCCTGATCGACCTTGGCAGGCCCTGGCGCATTTATTTCCCGATGATCATGGGGTTCGGAACGGCCTCCGTCCTCTTTCTCGTGGCATGGCACGTTGCGACCTATCTTACGGTCCAGGTCCTCGAATTCAGTCCGGCCATTCTCGAGTGGATCAAATCAAAGCGCGTCCGCCGGTGGGCCATCATGACCACCGTCGGCTTGACGATCACGGGCATCATCCTCTCGACGCTCCACCAGTCGGCGCTCGGCGCCATGTTTCTGCTCGCTCCGGGCAAGCTCCACCCGCTCTGGTACTCGACATACATGCCCGTCTTCTTCCTGACGTCGAGCATCTACGCGGCGCTGGTCATGGTGATTTCCGTCAGCACCCTCTCCGCGAAGTTTCTCCGCCATCGGGCGGACGATGTCTTTCTCGGCAGCCTCGACCGCCTGACCCTGGGACTGGGGAAAGGCGCCATTGTCGGAATGTATGTTTACTTCGCCCTCAAGTGGATCGGCGTGGCGCATGACGATAACTGGTCGCTGCTGGGCACGCCCTACGGCTACTGGTTTATAACCGAGCTGCTCGCCTTCGTCCTGCTGCCGGCGGTTATTCTCACGTACGGGGTCAAGACAAAACGGGTGGGCGTCGTGCGGTTCGGCGCGTTTTACGCGGTGGTCGGCATCCTGATGAACAGGCTCAACACCTCCATCGTGGCCTTCAACTGGAACCTGCCGCACCACCTGCATCATATCGTTCCGCCGTGGCAGGAGGTCGCCATCGTGGCGGCGGTCGTCACGATACACATCCTTATCTTCCGGTGGATCGTGAACCGGATGCCGGTAATCCGCGAGGATGCCAGCTATCACGAGCTCCATTAGCAGACCGCAGGGGCGCATTTTCAGATGAAAATGCGCCCCCTTCTCAGCGTCGGAAATGAACTGACGGCGGGGCGCCGATAAGCGGGGGATGGATTATGAAGGTCCGAAACATACTCCTGATTTTCATGCTGGTATTGCCGCTGCAGGTCATGCTGTCGCGTGATTGTTTGGGCGCGGCCGACGGTGACCGGAGCGGCCAAAACAGGCCGTGCCTCGGCTGTCACGGAAAACAGGAAATAGCCGTCCCGTTTCAGGACAGCGGCTCGGTGTCCGGTTATGTTGACGAAGAAAAACTGAAGTCATCCGTCCACGCCTTATTCGCCTGCACTGATTGTCATGCCGAATTCAGAGGGGAGAACCATCCGAAAAGGAATTTTCGCAGCCGGCAGCAATACCGGGTCCGTTCCTCCCTTGCCTGCCGCCGGTGCCATGCTGACGAGCAGCTCAGGACCAGGCCTGTCCACGTCGATGTGCTGAACGGAGAAAAAGCAGGGACCCCTGTCGTCTGCACCGACTGTCATGAAGCTCACGCCGTCACCGGCGTCATGAAGAAAAAGACACTGAGCGACGAGGCCAGGCTTTGCCTCCGGTGCCACCGGCAGCGCATCCAGATGGCTTTTCAGAACGGTGAAAAATTATCCGTTGCCGTTGCTCCTGAGCACCTTGAGGCGTCCGTCCACAACAAGCTCAGCTGCTCCGACTGTCACTACGGCTTCTCCTCGGAGGCGCACCCGAAGCGAAACTTCCGGACGCGAAGAGACATGACCATTGCGTCGGCGGAGCTGTGCCGGCGGTGCCATTTCGACATTTACACGAAGCTCCAGGACAGCATTCATTATACGAAGCTCAGCCAGGGAGACCTCAACGCCCCGGTATGCACCGACTGCCATGATTCGCACGCCATCGCCGCGGCGGGCAAGGAGCGCATCGACAGCGCCAACCGCTGCCGGAAATGCCATCTCGATATCTATTCGATCTACGCGAGCAGCGTCCACGGCGGCGCACTGCTCAACGAACACAACAAGGACGTCCCCGTCTGCGTGGATTGCCACAAGACGCACGACATCCAGAGTCCCCGCACCGTTGAATACCGGGAAAGGATCCCGGAAATGTGCAGCAGGTGCCACGCCAACAAGGAGACGATGGCTAAGTACGGGCTTTCCACGGACGTGATGAAAACGTACCTCTCCGATTTTCACGGCGTCACGCTGGGATTTTACATAAAGCAGAAAAACCTGCTCCCTCAACCGGCAAAATCCATCGCCGTGTGCACCGACTGCCACGGCACGCACAATATCACGAGCACCGTCAGTCCCGACGCAACCATCGTCAAAGCAAACCTGGTGCAGCGGTGCCGAAAATGCCATGCCAACGCGACGGAAAACTTTCCGAATGCATGGCTGTCCCACTATAAGCCAAGCCTGCAGCGGGCGCCGCTCATTTTTATCATCGGCATCCTGTACCGGGTATTCACGCCTCTTATGGTCATCGGCCTGGTGCTCCAAATACTCCTGCACATCTGGCGCTACGCGGTGAACAGGTGACCCGGGAGGAGGACATATGAATATGACCGCACAAAATAACGGGCCGGCCAACGGCCGTTTCAGGCGGTTCAGTCCGTACCGGATATTCGAGCACTGGCTGCATGCCCTGGTTTTCGTCATGCTCGTCATTACGGGCCTGTCCCAAAAGTTCCATGCCTATGATCTTTCGCAGTGGATTGTGCTGCATCTCGGCGGGATAGACGTCGTCAGGATCATGCATCGCACGGCGGGATTTTTCCTGATGGTATTGCTTGTCCAGCACGTTCTTATCGCCGCCGTCGGCCTCACGAGAAAGAAATGGCAGGCCTCAATGATCATTCATATGAAGGACTATCAGGACGCGGTCGCCAATCTCAAGTATTATTTCGGGATGAGAAACCATCCGGCATCCTTCGATCGTTACGATTACAAGCAAAAATTCGACTACTGGGGGGTCCTGGTGAGCAATCTGATCATGATCGCCACCGGGCTCATCCTCTGGTTCCCGATCGCCACGACAAAGTTTTTTTATGGCGAGTTGATTCCCGCCGCAAATGTGATCCACACCAACCAATCATTGCTTATCATCCTCATCATCGCCATCTGGCACATTTACAACGCCATCTTCAGCCCGGAAATATTTCCTTTTGATACGAGCATCCTCACGGGGTACCTTTCGAAAGAGAGAATGGCCCGCGAGCACCCCCTTGAACTCGCGCGGATGAAGGAGGCCGCAAGGGGAAAAAGCGGGAGCCATTACCCCCCGGCCGGCAGGATAAGCCCGACATGACCCGTTTCCGTGCAGCCCGTGTTTGCCTATTTTTTCACAAAAGGGTATAATATCGCATTGTACGTTCGCGCGGGAAATCGCAGAGAGGCGAGGAATGAGCTCCCATGCAGAAGAAGCTGATCATCGCGCTTATTCTCTATGTAATCGTCATTTCGACAGGCCTCGGCATTGTCAGCACGATAGCCGTCAACGGCGTCATTGAACGATCCCTCCAGAAAAGCCTCACTATGGCGCGTACCATAGCGAACCAGCTTGACTTCCTCCTGCAGACCAACATCAGCAGATTATACGACATCTCCCTGTCAGGCAGGGTGAACCTCAAATCAGGAAACCAGGAGCAGACGAAGCGGCTCCTCGAATCGATTTACCAGTATTCCATCTTCACGGAGGGCGTGTTTCTCGTGGACAAGCACGGCAACACCCTCCTTTCCTATCCGGCGCGCGATTACAGCAAGGAAAACCTCCTGTTTATCCCCTGGGTGAGCAGGGTCCTTACCGAAGGAAAGCCGATCATATCCAATGTCTACACCATTGAACCTATCAAAAAACCGCTCATATTCGTGCTGGTCCCCCTGAGAAATGCAGCAGGGGATATTGTGGGCGCAGCGGGAGGCGCCATCAACCCGACCAGTTCCGTCATGAGCAGGCTGCTGCGCGCCGTCGAGTTCGACTCAGGCGATCACTATCTGGAGATCATCGATTCAAACGAGGTCGTCGTAGCGTGCGACAGGACCTCTCATATCCTGGTGCACCACGACCATGACGGCGTTCTGGGGAAAATGATCAAGGACAATGAAGCGGGCATTAAAAACTGCGTCCATGGCTTTTCCCGGCCATCGGCGGAAAAGACCCAGGACGTTCTGGCGGTTGTGCCGCTCCAGTCGGTATCGTGGGCCATAGTCTTCGGCCAGACCAAAGATGAGGTCTTCCTGCCGGCCCGGCAGCTCAGAAATAATTTTTTTCTGCTTGCGGGCGTCTTCCTCGGCATGGCGATCATTTTCTCGTTCGGCGTCGGCAGGACCCTCGTGAGCCCCATCAATTCCCTTATCACCGCCACAAACCGGATAGGACAGGGTGATTTGTCGGTCTCCGTGGGAAATATCGGCAGCGATGAAATAGCCACGCTCGCCCAAAGTTTCGACGGCATGCGGGTGCAGCTTGCCAAGTCGCTCGAAAGCATCCAGCAGCAGAACCTCGAGCTTGAAGAGCGGGTGAAGAGACGGACGCGGCAGCTTGAGGAAAAACAGCTCGCAAACACCAAGCTTCTGAAACAATTGACCACCTCGCAGGAGAGCGAACGGAAGAGGATCGCACGGGAGCTCCACGATGAATCGCTCCAGACCCTCTCGGCCATCCTCATGAATATCGAGATGTGCCGGCTCCATCCTGAGCTCATAACCTCCGAAAAGGTTTCCATGATGAAAGACACGGTTACGACGGTCATCAATGAGACGAGCAAGGTCGTCCAGAACCTGCGTCCGACGGTGCTCGACGACCTGGGTTTCGAAGCAGCGATCGTCTGGCTGGTGGACCGAAACCTCAAGGACAAGGGGATCCGCTGCTCCCTGAACATGCAGGAACTGGCCGAGGAGCGGATCGCGCCGGAGCTCCAGATCACGCTCTTCCGGCTCATCCAGGAAACCATCATGAACATTGCCAGGCATTCCGAAGCATCGAACGTGTTCATCCATATGAGGACGGACAGGGAGAAATTCACCATGACCATCGAAGACGACGGCATCGGGTTCGACACCGGGTCGGTGCACGAGAATCTCCAGACCGGGCGCGGCCTGGGGATCCTCGGCATGAAGGAACGTGCCGCGCAGGTGGACGGCGTGCTGCAAATCTGCTCCACCCCCGGCGAAGGGACGATCGTCCAGTGCAGCATCCCGCTTAGAGTGGAGGCCTGACATGGGGTTCAAAACGAAAATTCTGATCGCCGACGACCATGCCCTGGTGCGCCAGGGGATTGCTGCGTTTCTCAAGATGTCCGATGCCTATGAGGTCGTGGGAGAGGCGGCGGACGGCGTGGAGGCCATCGAGGCCGTTAAAAAGTACAAGCCGGAAATCGTCGTCATGGACGTTTCCATGCCGAAGCTCGGCGGGCTCGAAGCGACCGTGGAGATAAAAAAAATCAATCCTGACGTCAAGATTCTGGTGCTGACCCAGTATGAGGACACCGTGTACATCCGGCGTTTTTTCAAGGCGGGAGTGTCCGGCTATCTTCTCAAGAAAGCGGTCGGCGTGGAACTGCTTACCGCTATTGATGCCATCCGGGCGGGGAAAATGTATATCCATCCGTCCATCGCTACGTCATTGGTGGACGGGTACATGGGGGTACAGGAGGGGAAGCCGGTCGAGGACACCTACGATTCGCTTACGGACCGCGAAAAGCAGGTCCTCAAGCTCATCGCGGAAGGATATACGCAGAAGGAAGCAGCCGATATTCTCAATATCAGCGTAAAAACGGTCGTCACCCATCAAACCAACATCAGCGAGAAGCTCAATATCCACACCCGCGCCGGGCTCATCAAATTTGCGATCCAGAAAGGGATCATCAAGATCGACACGTAATCCGCGGAGAATCTGCCGTCGCGGTCAAATCTTGCCGTCGACCATTTCACGCATCTCCTTGCCCGCCTTGAAGAAAGGGACTTTCTTGGGCGGCACCGAGACGGTCTCACCGGTCTTGGGGTTTCTGCCTTCCTTGGCGCGGCGGTGGCGGATGCGGAAGCTCCCGAAGCCGCGTATCTCGACCTTGTCTTCCCGTGACAAGGCGTCCTTGATGCCGTCAAGGACGGTGTTGACGACGACTTCCACCTGTTTCCTGGTCAGGCCGGGCTTCCTCTCTGCGATTTTGTCTACCAGTTCCGCCTTGGTCATGCGTGACCCTCCTCCCGCGCTGGCTCTTATCGATAAAGAAACTGAAAACTCGCGGCATTCCTGTTGAGACTGTTGGTGATAATGTCCGATATCCAGGCCGCCGACTCTTCTTTCAAATACTCAAAAAACGGGATCTTCTTTTTTTTCTCCACCATTCGAGGCTTTCCCTTGATCCCCGCAAGGGCGCCCGCGACCCGGATGCTCTCCGCGAGATCGCCCATCTGGTCGACGAGTTTGAGGTCAAGGGCCTGCCTGCCGGTGAAGATGCGGCCGTCGGCAATGGCCCGGACGTCTGCGGGAGGCAGCCTGCGGCCTTCGGCCACGGCTTCGATAAACTGATTGTGGACATCGTCAATCACGCCCTGGAGCAGTTTTTTCTCCTGCTCGGTCATGTCCCGGAACGGAGAGCCGATGTCCTTGTACTCGCCGGCCTTCACCACCATCCCCTTCACGCCGATCTTTTCCAGAAGCTTCTCAATGTTCGCGAACTCCATCTTGACGCCGATGCTGCCGGTGAGCGTGCCGGGGTTCGCCACGATCTTGTCGGCCGCCGCGGCCACGTAATAGCCGCCCGACGCCGCGACCGTCCCCAGAGAGGCGACGATCTTCTTGCCTTCTTTCTTTGCGTTTTTTACCGCGTTGTAGATCTCCTGCGAAACGACCACCCCTCCGCCGGGGCTGTCGATACGAAGGACGATCGCCTTGATGGACGCGTCCTCGGCATAGTCGGTCAACTCATCCACGATCTGTTCAGACGAGAGGAGAACGCCCTCGATCTTGACGAGCGCGACCTTGTCGGAGCCCACAACAGGCAATGTCGACGTCGCTCGCCGGCTTCCGGTGAAAAACGACGCCAGGGACAGCATGATTAAAAAAATCACCCCAAGCGCCGCGGCCGTCGCGAGGACGATCAGGACCGGGTTCTTCTTCATGCGGGTCAGCTCCGTTCCTTCAACAGGGCGCCGATGGTGGTGTCGGGCTTTTCCTGCTGGCTCATGAAGTCTTTCATTGCCGACCGTTCACTGCCCTTGACGTGCGCCTTGATGGAGAGCGCGATCTTGCGGTCAGCCTTGTCTACCTTGATAATGCGGGCGGTCACCTCATCTCCCTCTTTGAGCTGCGGAGCGTCCTTCAGCGTCTCCGAGGCGGGGATCAGGCCTTCGATGTCGTGTTCGAGCGCAACGAATGCGCCGAAGTCGGCGACCTTCGTCACCTTCACGGCCTCCTCCTGGCCCACCTTGTAGCGCTCCGGGATGGCCTTGTCCCACGGGTCCGGCGTCAGCTGCTTCACGCCGAGCGAAATGCGCTCCTTCTTCGGATCGAGGGAAAGCACGACGGCCCTGGTCTTCTGGCCCTTTTTGAGCACCTCCGAGGGGTGCTTGACGTGCCTGGTCCACGACAGGTCGGAGATGTGGACAAGTCCGTCGATGCCCTCTTCCAAACCGATGAAAGCGCCGAAATCGGTGACGGTCTTGACCTTTCCCTCCACCTCGGAGCCGACAGGATAGCGGTCGCCGATGGTGTCCCACGGGTTGGGTTCCACCTGTTTCATGCCGAGCGAAATGCGCTTGGCGGCTGGATCCACGGCAAGCACCTGCGCCTCGATCATGTCGCCGACAGCGACCAGCTTGGAGGGATGCTTCACCTTCTGCGTCCAGGACATCTCGGAGACGTGCACCAGCCCCTCAACGCCGTGCTCCAGTTCGACGAAGGCCCCGTAGTCCGTCAGGCTCATGACTTTGCCCCGGACCCTGCTCCCGACGGGATACTTCTCGGCGACAGAGAGCCACGGGTCTTTCGTTTTCTGTTTGAGGCCGAGCGAGACTTTCTGCTTTTCCCGGTCGTACTTGAGTACGACCACTTCAATCTTCTCGCCCACCTTGCAGACTTCCGAGGGGTGGCTGATCCGGCCCCAGGACATGTCCGTGATATGGAGCAGGCCGTCGATGCCGCCCAGGTCAACAAAGGCGCCGTACTCCGTAATATTTTTGATCACGCCGGTCAGGCTCTGCCCCTCGGCCAGCGACGCGAGCGTCTCTACCTTCTTTGCGTTCTGATGCAACTCGAGGAGCGCTCTGCGGGAAAGAACGATGTTGCCGCGGCCGGAGTTCATCTTGATGATCTTCATGTCCAGGGTCTGGCCGATCATTTTATTGAGTTGATAAACGGGCTTGGTATCGATCTGGGAGCCGGGCAGGAACGCGGGGATCCCGCCGATATCCACGCTCAGGCCGCCCTTGATCACCGAAAGCACTTTCCCCTTCACCGGGGACCCGGCCTGATACGCGCGGTTCAGGTCCTCCCAGACCTGGAGCTTTTTGGCTTTATCCCTTGAAAGAAGCAGGTTTCCGTTGGCGTCCTCCGCGGCCTCGAGCATAACGTCAAGCTCGTCTCCGGGCTTCAGCGTTTTCAGCTCCTCTTCCGTGAATTGCTCCACGGGGATGATGCCGTCGGATTTGTACCCGAGGTCGAGCATGACGACGCCGGAGCGTATCTGCACGATCCGTCCCCGCACCACGGTCCCCGACTTGAAACTCTTTAAGGACTGGTTATAGAGCCGCTCGAACTCGGAGTGCTGCTCTTCCGCGTTATCCGGAGCGTTTTTTTCTTCCTGCTCGTCGTTTTCGCGTGTATCATCCATCAAAATCGTATACCTCCCCCAAATAGATGGCCGCTCACGAATTCTCCGCGCCGGCCTTCCCGTTCTGCAGTTTCTTCAGCACTGCTTCCAGCACCCAGTCGGGCGTGGACGCGCCCGCCGTGACGCCGATCGAATGCACACCCTCCACCCATGCCGGCCGGATCTCGTCCGCCACTTCGATATGGTGCGTCGGCTTGCCTTCCTGCCTGCACACCGAGACGAGCCTGCTCGTGTTGGCGCTGTTGCGTCCGCCCACGACAAGCATCACATCCACTTCACGCGCCAGCACACGCGCCGCTTCCTGGCGCTCCTTCGTCGAATTGCAGATCGTGTTGAAGACCTTTAATTCTTTGGAAAGACGCAATAATTTTAGCACAATTTCCGAAAAATTGCCATACGATTGCGTGGTCTGCGCGACCACCCCCACCCGGGGGTGGAGGCTGAGCCCCTCCACGTCTTCCGCCGTCTCGACCACCCCTGCGCTCTCACCCGCATATCCGAGGATGCTCTGCACCTCTGGATGTTTCTTCTCGCCGACCACGACGACCTGGTATCCTTCCTGATGAAGCGATTCGGCGTCGCGCTGGGCCTTGCTCACGAAAGGACAAGTAAGATCGATGATAACAAGCCCCCTTTCGCGCGCCTGCGCAAGCACCTGCGGAGGCACGCCGTGCGACCGGATAATGAGGGAGTCCCCCTGCTTGAGGGATGAAAAATCATTTACCATCCGCACGCCGGCCTGCTCCAGGCGCGCGACCTCCTGCGGGTTGTGGATGAGCGGCCCCAGACAATAGGCCCTCCCTTTGGCGGCCGCTTCGAACGCCGTATTGATCGCCCTCTTTACCCCGAAACAAAAACCTGCCTTGTCCGCCAGTATGACCTTCATGATCTTACGCCTTCACTTGTTCGATCTCCGACACCATCCGGCCCACCACGTCGTCGACGCCCATCGCGCTCGAATCCACAACGACAGCATCCTCCGCCTTTTTCAGCGGCGCGATCTCCCGGCCGCTGTCCTGGCGGTCGCGGTCCTGTATCTCTTTCGTAATCCGGGAGAGGTCAACGTTCATGCCTTTTGCTTTAAGCTCAAGATAGCGCCTCTTCCCGCGCTCCTCCTCGCTCGCGTCCAGATAGAACTTCACGTCCGCATCGGGGAAGACGACCGTGCCGATGTCCCTTCCCTCAAGTACGACGCCGCCGTCCCTGCCGAGTTCCCGTTGCAGCG
Source organism: Nitrospirota bacterium (assembly GCA_036391375.1). GTDB lineage: Bacteria > Nitrospirota > UBA9217 > UBA9217 > UBA9217 > DASWAB01. The sequence continues at coordinate 3,528 of DASWAB010000316.1, read as the reverse complement.
TGAGGAGCCGGGCCCTGACCGCGGGGGATTTTGAGACTGCGGACGCCATCATCCCCATCTCCGGAGTGCGGATCTCTCCGGTAACATCGGTCCCGTCGACAAAGAACCTGGGATTGCTGTTGTCCTTTTTGATCGTGACCTCGGTTCGGGAACAAAGGTCCGTGAGCCCCGCTTCATCGGCAGGGTCAATTCCCTCTCGCTTCGTTTTCCAGCCGATGGCCCGATACATGGCGCCGGTGTCAATATAGATATATCTGAGTCGTTCGGCAAGGAGCCGTGCGGCCGTGCTTTTTCCCGCGCCCGACGGTCCGTCGATGGCGATCACCAAACCGTTTCGTTTCATAAACGCGATAACCAGCATTTTCCACAAAGACGCGAAGACACGAAAAACTTCAGAATCGCATATGATTTTGTCCAAAAATCCGCGCCTTTTTCGTCTTAGTGCCTTTGTGGCGAAATCATCCTCAGTATGCCGCCTGCCTCAACAGGCGTTCAAACCCCGGAAAAGACGTATCGATCCATCCGGTGTCGCGCACGACCGTCTCCCCCCGCGCCGCCAGCCCCGCCACGGCAATGGACATGGCGATGCGGTGATCGCCGTGACTTTCGCATACAGCTCCGATGAGGGCGTCCCTGCCCGCGATCTCCATGCCGTCGGGGAGTTCGACGAGCTCCGCGCCCATTTTTTTAAGCTCCGTCGCCATGGCCGCGATACGGTCCGATTCCTTGACCCTGAGTTCCGCCGCGTCTTTGATGACGGTCGTGCCATCGGCGAATGAGGCGGCCACAGCGAGCGCCGGAATCTCGTCAATGGCCCTGGGGATCGCCTCACCCGCGATCTGTACGGCCCGGAGCTTCCGGTGCCTGGTCCTGATGTCCGCAACCGGCTCGCCGGCCTGCTCGCGCCTGTTTTCGAGCGTGATATCGGCGCCCATGGACAGGAGAACGTCGATGACGCCGGTGCGCGTCGGGTTCACCCCCACATTCCTGATAGTAAGATCGGAGCCAGGGACGATGCACGCGGCAACCAGGAAAAAAGCGGCCGATGAGAGATCCGACGGAATTTCGAGCGCGCCCTTCGGCCGGAGGACCTGCCTTCCCCGGAGCGTAACGCGCGTCCCCTGTTCCTTGATTTCCAGTCCAAAGAACCGGAGCATGCGCTCCGTGTGGTCCCTCGATTTCGAGGGCTCGTTCACCGTGGTATCGCCGCCCGCATAGAGCCCGGCAAGGAGCAGCGCCGATTTCACCTGCGCGCTGGCGACCGGCGATGCGTAATCGATCGGCTTCAGCCCCCGGCCGCCGCCCCGGATCGCAAGCGGCGCGAGCTTTCCGTTCAATCGGCCGTCAATTTGCGCGCCCATTGTTCGGAGTGGCTCCACGATCCGGGCCATGGGCCGTTTTCTCAGGAAACGGTCGCCGGTCAGAACGGAATAAAAATCCTGGCCTGCGAGAAGTCCTGCCAGGAGCCTCATGCCGGTGCCGGAATTACCGAGGTCGAGCACATCAGAAGGTTCCGCAAGGCCGTCGAGGCCCTTCCCGTGAACGATCAGATCGCCGGTGCCGAGGCCTTCGATCCCGACGCCCATGGCCTGCATCGCCCGCGCCGTATTCAGCGTGTCCTCGCCGTTGAGAAAACCCTTGATGACCGTGTCGCCCTCGGCGATGGCGGAAAAAATTACCGACCGGTGGGAAATGGACTTGTCGCCGGGAAGCGATATTTCTCCCTTGAGCCCCCGTGACGGCTTCACGATAAGGTCGGTCATTTATCCCAGCCTCTTTCTCACGTCGCTCGAGGTCCTGAGGTTTTGTTCCAGGCGGTTCTCATCTCCCGCGGCGATCTCCCGCTTCAGCCGGTTGAGCGCGGACAGATACCGGTCGATCATGGGAATGAGATTGTCGCGGTTCATGAGGCAGATGTCCTTCCACATCTCCGGAGAGCTTGCGGCGATCCGCGTGAAATCGCGAAACCCCGCGCCGGAAAAACGGATATACTCTTCCGTCCCGGTGTTCAGCTCGGCCACCGCGCTCATCATGCCAAAGGCGGCCACATGCGGCAGATGGCTTACCGCAGCAAAAATTTTATCGTGCAGGTCGGCGTCCATGATAATCACTTCGGACCCCGCGGCAACCCACAGTTCCCGCACGGCATCAAGCGCCTTTTTGTCCGTCCGCTCCGTGGGCGTAAGAATGCACCGGCGCCCCGCAAAGAGCGCTTCCGAAGACTCAGCCACGCCCGACTTTTCCCTGCCCGCTATGGGGTGGGCCGGAACGTACGAGACGCCGGAGGCAATGGCGGCTTCAACCGTCCTTATGAGCGCCCCTTTCACGCTCCCCACATCGGTGAGTATCGATCCTTTTTTCAGGCGCGGCCCGATGTCGCCCATAATTTTCGGGAACACCCCGACGGGCGAGGCCAGGACCACGAGGTCCGCGTCCTCCACCGCGTGGGCGGAATCGCGGCCCATATGATCGATCACGCCGAGTTTGATCGCCAGCTCGAGGGTCTCTCTGCTCCTGCCCGCGCCGGTTATGCTCCTGGCGAGATTTTTGGCCTTTAAAACCCGTGCCAGCGATCCACCGATCAGCCCCACGCCGATGATCGTGACATTGTTAAACAATGGCGCCATAATGCATCCAAAAAAATTAACCACAAAGCGCACAGAGGAAAACCTCACGAGGATGAGCTTCTTCTTTGTGTTCTTTGTGGCAGATTTAAGATTGTATGATCTTCTCCAACTCCGCCACGAACCTCTTATTCTCCTCCGGCAGGCCGATCGTGACCCTGAGTCTGTTTGCTCCCATGGGCCGGATGATCACGCCTGTCTTGAGGAGCGCGTGGTACAACTCCCCCGCGTCGCGGCCGGTCTCGAAGAGAATGAAATTGGTCTCGGTCGGGAGGTACGACACCCCGAGCTGTTGAAACGACTGATACAGATATTGCTTCCCTTCGTTGTTGATTGCGACCGACTTCTCGACGTGCTTCCGGTCGGCAAGCGCGGCCAGCGCCCCGGCCTGCGCCAAAGAGTTCGTATTGAAGGGCTGCCTCACCTTGTTCATCATTTCCGCAAGCTCCGGCTTCGTGATGCCGTACCCGATGCGGAGCCCCGCAAGACCGTAGATTTTGGAGAAGGTGCGGAGCGCGAGAACGTTTTTCCCCTCCCCGAGATAGTCCAGTGAATCGGGGTAATCCGCATGGGTCACATACTCGAAGTAGGCCTCGTCAACGGCCACGATCACGTGGTCAGGCACGCGGCCCATGAACCGGTCCATCTCTGATTTCGTATTTATGGTGCCGGTCGGATTGTTCGGGTTGGCGATAAACACGATCTTCGTCTTAGGCGTGATCCGCTCCGCCATGGCGTCGAGGTCATGCCGCATGTCCTTGCACGGGACGACGATATTCGTCCCCCCGGCGGCCTGGGTGATCATCTTGTACACGACGAAGGACGGATCAGCGGAGACGGTCTCGTCGCCCGGCTGTACAAAGGTGCGGATCGCCAGCTCGATGAGCTCGTTCGAGCCGTTGCC
>DASWAB010000315.1:0-2267 GCA_036391375.1 Nitrospirota bacterium | reverse complement strand
AGTTATTTTCAGCTCGGAAATTACCAGGGAGCGCTCGATGCATACCGTAATGCGCTCAAAAATCAGAAACCTTCGGAACGCCCGCCGACCCAGTACTGGATCGGATTTTGTTATCTTATGCTGGGCAGGGACGCTGAAGCGGTGAATGAACTTCTGAAGGTGCCGGAACTCTATCCGGGTTCCGGCATGTGGGCAAGCACCGCTTATTATTGGGCGGCAAGGGCCTCCGAGCGCATGGGGAGGAAGGAGCAGGCGGCGGAATTTTACCGCAAGGCAGGCGGAAACGGAAAATCCAGCCAGGGGCGCTTTGCGCTCAAGAAGGCGGAGAGTGTGAACAAGGCGGCAAACAGCAAGTAGCAAGGGAATCGCGCTCTTGCACCCTGTTTTTCAATGTTAAAAGAACTGAACATCAAAAACCTCGCCATCATCGATCAGCTTCAGGTGGAATTCGGGCCGGGGCTGAACGTGCTTACCGGCGAGACCGGCGCAGGCAAATCCATCATAGTCGATGCCTTGAACCTTGCCCTGGGCGAGCGTGCAAGCGCGGAACTCATCCGCACCGGCGCCCAGGAGGCGGTAGTCGAGGCGGCATTTGAATTGAATGGGAAGAGCGCTGCGGGGGCCGCCGCGCTGTTGTCCGGACAGGGCATCGAAATAGACTCCGGAGAAGACCTTATCGTCCGCCGGGTGCTTTCGGCCTCGGGCAAGAACAAGGTCTACATCAATGGGAGTCTGGCGAACCTTGCGACGCTCGCGTCCCTCGGCGCCAATCTCGCCGACATCCACGGCCAGCACGAGCATCAGTCGCTCCTCTCTCTTGATCGGCAGAGGGAGATGCTTGATTCCTTCGGGGGCCTTGACGGGCTCCGGGGCGACGTCTCCGAAATGTATCACCGTTTGCAGGGAATCAGGAAGGATTTGGCGGCGCTTGAAGCGGGGGAGCGCGACCGGGCGCAGCGGGAGGACATGTGCCGCTTCCAGAAGAACGAGATTGAGGCCGCTATGCTCAAGCCGGGCGAAGACGGGGCGCTTGCGAACGAGCAGAAGATCATGACGAATTCCGAAAAACTGGCGCAGGTTTCCTCACAGACTGATGAACTTCTCTACTCGTCCGACGGCTCGGTCCTGACGAACCTGAAAAAGGCAATCGCGGGGATCAAAGAGATCAATGCCATTGACAGCAGGCTTTCGGGCTGTCTCGAACTCTGCGAATCCGGCCGCGCGCAGCTCGAGGAGGCCGCACGGGAGATCGCGTCGTATCGCGACGCGGTGGAGTTTGACCCGCAGCGGCTGGAACAGATCGGCGACCGCCTGGACCTCATTCAGAAGCTCAAAAAAAAGTATGGAAACACCATCGAAGAGATCAACGCGTTCGGGGAGAACGTGTCTGCCGAGCTTGAGCGCATGGAGCGGAGCACCGAGGAGATCGAAAAACTGAAGTCGCAGACGGAGTCGGTCCGCTACGAACTGACCGGAAAAGTCCAGCAGCTCACCAAAAAGCGGAGGGCGACGGCAAAAGAGCTCGAGAAAAAGATCGAGGCGGAACTCGCCCTGCTCGGCATGAAGAGGACGGCATTCAGCGTGCGGATCTCGCAGGAAACCGGCGGCGACACGCTCGACGGCTGCCGGGTCGGGCCCCGCGGCGCCGACAGCGTCGAGTTCCTCATCTCTCCGAACCCCGGCGAGGAGCCGAAGTCGCTTGCAAAGATCGCCTCGGGCGGGGAGCTGTCGCGCATCATGCTGGCCTTGAAAACCATCCTCATCGAAGGGGACGGCATCCCCACGCTTGTCTTCGACGAGGTGGACGCAGGCGTGGGCGGCGCCGTGGCCGAAGAGGTGGGACGGAAACTCAAACGGATAGCAGCGAAGCGCCAGGTCTTCTGCATCACCCATCTGCCGCAGATCGCGAGCATGGCCACGAATCATTACGGCGTGTCGAAGTCCGTGAAAAACGGACGGACGGGCGCGGAAGTCCGGCTCCTTGAAACGGGTGAGCGCGTGGATGAGATCGGCCGCATGCTCGGCGGCAAGACTATCACCGAGGCCACCGTCAAGCATGCCGAGGAAATGATTGAGCGGGGAGGGGCATAATGCGGAATGCGGAATGCGGAGTGCGGAATGACTGCGAAAGGCAGGGCAGATAAATGGGCAAGGTCGTCATCAACGTCGAATACTGCAAGGGCTGCGAGCTCTGCACCGTGGCGTGCGCAAAAAAACTGTTGAAGGCAGGCGCGACATTCAACAAGAGCGGCTATTATGCCGTGGAA
>DASWAB010000314.1:0-4641 GCA_036391375.1 Nitrospirota bacterium | reverse complement strand
TATTTTTTTGCCCTCATCGGTTCGTACGTGCAGAACGGCTCGGCCGCGAGGTAGTCGCCCGAGATGGCGAAGGCGCGCGCCCGGCAGCCACCGCACACTTTGCGATATTCGCAGATGCCGCACTTGCCGTGGTAGTGGTCGAGGTCGCGCATCTGGAGAAACAGCTTCGAGGTGTTCCAGACCTTCGAAAAGGGCTCCTTCTTGATGTCCCCCGCCTCTTCTTCGAGAAACCCGCATATCTGCACTTTGCCCACGTGCGACACGAAGGCGAAGGATTGTCCACCCATGCAGCCCTTGGTCATGGCGTCGAAGCCATGGGACTCGGGCGTTACGGTCCTGCCCTTTTCCTTCTCGCCCTGGCGGAAGATGCGGTAGTAGTGCGGCGCGCAGGTGGGCTTGAACTGGATCGGCACCTTATCGCGCATCTCGTAGAACCACCGGAGCGTCTTCTCATATTCCTCGGGCGGGATTTCCTGGTCGGCAAGCTCCTTGCCGCGCCCCGTGGGCACAAGGAGAAACGGGTGATAGGCCACGGCGCCCAGCTTGATCACCATGTCGAGGAGCTGCGGCAGGTCGGCCACATTGTGCTTCGTGATCGTCGTGTTCACCTGGAACTCCATGCCGACCTTCTTGAAGTTTTCGATGGCCTTCATCACGCCCTCGAAGGCGCCTTCGACCCGGCGAAAGGCGTTGTGTTTCTCCGCGGTCAGTCCGTCGATCGAGAGCGACACGCGCATGACGCCGGAGTCCTTGATCTTCTGCGCGAGCTCTTCGGTCACGAGGAGGCCGCAGGGCGCCATGACCATGCGGAGGCCGAGCTTGGTGCCGTGCCTGGCGATATCGTAGATGTCGGGCCGCATCATGGGCTCGCCGCCGGTCAGGATGATGATGGGGTCGCTGAAGGACTTGACGTCATCAAGAAACCGGAAGCACTCTTCGGTCGTCAGTTCGCCGGGATAGGGGCCGTACTTTGCCGCGGCGCGGCAGTGGACGCAGTTCAGGAGACAGCTTCGCGTCACTTCCCAGGCGATGAGCCGGGGGAGATATTTTTTCTCTTTTCCTTCGCCCGCGGGATGGCCCTGCGGTGCTTTCGCTGCATGAGGATGGGACATGGGAACTCCTTTAATAGCCGGCAGGCTTGCACGCTTTCACGCAGGCAAGCAGGTGTAATATTCTAACCAATCAGGCGGGAATAGTAAAGGCAAATCAGCCGCATACCCTGTTCCGCCCCTGTTCCTTGGCGCGATAGAGCGCTGCGTCCGCGCGGCGGATCATCTCTTCGAAATCCTCCTTGAACGGCGGCTCCCAGGTGCACACGCCGATGCTGACCGTTATTTTGAGATGCTTGTTCTGGTACTCCACGTCCGTCTTGGCAATGATATCCCTCAGCCGCTCGGCAAGCAGGACCGCCTCGCCGCCGTCCATGGCGGTCGCGATCAGACAGAACTCCTCTCCGCCGTAGCGGGCAAACAGGTCGGTCTCCCTGAGCCGTTCGCTGATTGCCTTCGTCATGCCGACCAGCACCGCATCGCCTGCCTGGTGGCCGTAGGTGTCGTTCACCTGCTTGAAATGGTCGATATCCATCATGAGCAGCGAAAAAGGGGTCCCGTAGCGGTGCGCCCGCTTCACCTCCTGCCTGAGCCTGTCCATAAAGTATTGGCGGTTATACACCTGGGTCAGTCCGTCGGTGATGGCGATTTCCTCTAATTCCTTGTTAAGCACGATGAGCCGATCGTTCGCGCGCGAAAGATCCGACGTCCTTTCCTGCACCTTGTGCTCGAGCGACTCGTTCAGCTCCTGGAGTTTCCGGTAGAGATCGGCATTGTCGATCGCGACGGCTGCCTGGGAGGATATAGCGAAGAGCAGCGCCTCGTCCTCGGGGAAAAATATTCCCGATTTCTTATTCAGGACTTCGATGGCGCCGATGATTTCACCGCCGATGTTTTTCAGCGGGGCGCAAAGAACGCTTCGCGTCCGGAAGCCGGTCTTTTTATCGTATTCCGGATTGAAGCGGGGGTCCAGATACGCGTCGGCGACATTAATGAGCTCGCCCATCCTTCCGACGATCCCGGCGATCCCCACGCCAAGGGGGAAGCGGATATCGACCGCATCCGCGCCCTGGACGCTCGCGACCCGCATCTCGTTCTTTTTCGGGTCGAGCAGGAAAAGCGAACTGCGCTCCGCGTCCAGGACCGCCGTCGTCTCTTCGATAATCATTGCCAGCAGCCGGTCATGGTCGCGCTCCGCGGCCATGCGCATTCCCACCTTGAGCAGGATGGAAAGCCGCTCCGGCCGTATGTCCTGAATGAAATAGGTCATCGAACTGTTCCAATCCTTTTGCTTATTCCGCCTTAAACAAGCCCTTCAACTCCGAAAGGTCGCGAATGACATGATCCGGGCCGGCCTTTTTGAGCTCCTCCTCGGTCCGGAAACCGTAGGTCACCGAGCAGGTGATGACGCCGGCGGCCTTGCCCGCGCGCACGTCCGTGGTGCCGTCGCCCACGATCGCCGTGCGCTCCTTCGGCGCCTCGAGCTCCGCCATGATCTTCACAAGCGCGTCCGGCGCGGGCTTGAGCGGGAGGCCGGAGTCCGCCCCGAGGATCAGGCGGAAATAGCGTGCGATCCCAAGACCCTCCATGAGCGGGTGGACGAATTCGGAGGACTTGTTGGTGATCACCGCCATCGGGAGCGCCTGAAAATATTCGAGCGTATCCTTCACGGACGGATAGAGCCGCGAGCGCGTCATCAGGTTCCGGCTATGGTGCACCGTGTACACACCCACGGCGTCTGCCAGCAGGCCGTCCTCCCCGCCGAGCGCACGCCTCATCAGCATCTCGACGCCGTCCCCCACATACTGTCGCACGGCGTCCAGGGGGATCAACGGTCGCCCGAGTTTCTGGAGCGTGAAATTGACCGACGCGGCAATGTCCTCCAGCGTATTCACGAGCGTGCCGTCGAGATCAAAAATGAGAAGACTGATAGGTTTCATCAATATAAGGTTCGCTTGCCGGTTTGCAAGCTTGTCGCTTTGATTACTCCAGCGCTTCAGTGCTATACGGCCGTCAATCCCAGGTATCTCAGGGGATTATCCGAGGCGAAGCTGAGCGCCCGCTCCTGGGGCACGCCGAGAGCAACCAGATTGTTCACCGCGTCCGCGAGGGCAATGCCGCTGCCCATCAGCATTCCTCCGGCGCCCCGGATGGGGCCCATTCCCCAGCCGGGACCTTTGACCGAATCAGAGACGAGGATGATCTTGTCCGGCGGCTTCATGTCGAGCAGCATCCTAAGGCTCTGGGGGTGGAGGTGCGCCATGTCGGCGATCACCTCGACGTAGACGTCCTCGTCCATGAGCCCGAACCCGGCGAGGCCGGGCTCGCGGTGATGGAAACCGCGCATGGCGTTGAACATGTGCGTGATGCCGGTGGCGCCTGCGCGCATTCCCTCTTCGGCCTGCTCGAACGAAGAATCACTGTGGCCCATGTGCACGAGAAATCCCTTTTCCCGGCAGGCCTCGATCACGCGGAGCGCGCCCGGCAGTTCCGGGGCGATGGTGACGATCCTGATGAGGTCTTCATAGCCATCGACCAGGTGTGCGAATACCGCCGGGTCAGGCTCGCAAAAACTCCTGCCGTCCAGCGCGCCGGCCCGTTCGGGGTTCAGGAACGGCCCTTCGAGGTGCACCCCGAGGATCTTCGCGCCCCCCCGCTGCGAATCCCTGGCGCGCCGCACGGCGCCCATATTCTCGCGCATGCCTTCAATGGCGCCGGGATAGATGGTGGGAAGGATCGCCGACGTTCCACGCTCGCCGTGCTGGGCGGCCACCTGGAGGACATCATCCTGCCGCCGGGTGCGCGTATCGTAGTCACCCGCCCCGTGCACGTGAATATCTATGAGGAACTGCCTGCTCCCGACGGTGTAGGCCATGGCTCCGCTTCAAGCTCAAAAGGCGGAAGGAACGCAAGACCGGCGCTCGCGCGCTCTTGCCCGGCAGTGCGCGTCTTCCCTTTTGCAATTATGTTATCTTTCCCCGTCGTGAAAAAAATTCGGACAGCGCCAGCCGCACCACGGCCCCCCGGTCCCAGGGCTGCCTGAGTTCCCTGCTGAGTTCCGCGGCGGCCTCGTCCAGCGCATCGAGATGCTCGTCCTCGAGGAGGAGCATTACCTCCACAAGGCCGTGATGTTCATGCCCTTCGTGCGCGCCTCCGTGGTGGCCGTGCCCGTGATGCTTATGCAAATGGTCGTGTTTGTCAGCCATAAAGCTCCTTATTGGAACATCGAGCGTATCGGGCATAATGCAGAGTCCGGTCACTTCGTCTCTTACTTTCTGCTCTCCGCCGATCACCCTTGCGGCGTCTGCCAGAAGCCATTAACGAATATTGTACCTGCTTTTCATAAAAGTTTCCAGAAAATGTTTGACCGGAATAGGAATGCGTACGAATGAATTTTTTTGACAAATATCGCTTGTTTTTCTATAATACCAGCCGTTTGGAGCGGTGTCCAGGAGCGTATATTTCAACAAGGGGAGGGATGCTTTTATGCAATTCTGGCAATTTTGGATCGGATTGATCGCGGTGCTCATCATGGCGGGAGGACTCTACGGAATCTATTACCTTGTAATCAAGCAGAATGTGACGATCGGGG
>DASWAB010000313.1:0-3736 GCA_036391375.1 Nitrospirota bacterium | reverse complement strand
AAATGAGAAGATTGTTTGGCTGCGTGGAGATGCAGGAGCGCCGATGACGCCGGGCGAACGCATAAAAGTATTTCTTATCGAAGACAACGACGCGGATGCCGAGCTGATAAATCTGTTTCTCTCGAAACCGCATGGCGCTTTCTTTTTTGATATCGAACGCGCAGAATCTCTCCCGTCGGCGGTGGCGCGCCTCGCGGGGGAAACGTTCGACATCATCCTGACGGACCTGGACCTGCCCGGCAGCGGGGGCATCGACACGTTCGACAGGGTCCACGCGGCCTTTCCGCACACGCCGATCATCGTCCTCACGGGGCTCGATGACGAAGCAATCGCCCTCGAAGCCGTGCAGCGGGGCGCGCAGGACTATCTGGTGAAAGATCAGATAAGCGGAAGAAGCCTGCCCCGCGTCATACGATATTCCCTTGAGCGCCAGAAGCTTTTAACGCGGCTTGAGAAAAGCCTGAAAGAAATAAAGACGCTGAGGGGGCTGCTTCCCATGTGCGCGTGGTGCAAAAATATCCGCGACGACCAGGGATACTGGAAGAATGTCGCAGCGTATATAGAGGAGCATACCGAAGCCGAGTTTACGCACGGCATATGCCCGGAATGCTTAAAAAAAGTCGAGGAACGGTATCCGGACGCATTTCGGGGAAAACATCCGCCGGAGGAGGCGCTCAGCAAAAAGGGGACGAAATGAACATTCGCGCCGGGGCGGCAAGGCCGCCGGCGTGGGTGTAAACTTCATAATTATGACGCTCAACGAAAGAGGAGGCCGTATGGATGCGCTCGAAATAGCCGTAAAGACGGAAAAAGACGCCATAGCATTTTATACCGAGGCCGCGGAGAAGACAATCTACCCCGTGGGCAAGAAAATGTTTCTGGCCATCACGGAGGACGAGAAACGCCACCTTCAGATGATCAACGAAGCCATCAAGGGGCTGGGGGTGACGCACAAAGACGTGAGCCCGATGAAAAACGTCAAAACGATCTTCGAATCCATGAAGAGCGAGATGATGAAAAAAGTCGAGGCCACGGCGGATGAGTTGGAGGCGTTCAAGATCGCCATGCGGATGGAGCAGGAGGGGGTGGAATTTTACAAAAAAGCGCTTGCCGCGTCGAAGAAGGAGAAGGAGCGCCTGCTTTTCGAGCGGCTCATTCAGGAAGAAGAGCAGCACTATGCTATTTTTTCGAACACCTACCAGTTTCTGGAAAACACGGGAAGCTGGTTCATGTGGGAGGAATACAGCATCGTTGACGGCGGCACGCCGTGGGCGTGATTTGAATGCAAATTGAACGAAGGGAGGCGAACATATGGCATACTCGAATGTTGCATTAAAAGACAAGATCGTGGAAATGTACCCGGAGATCGCAGAGCATAAACTTTCGGTGGGAGTGAATTTCGACGATCAAAAAAACGCCTATATCATTACCTTCAAGCGCGGCAGTCACGGGCTTGTCACGCACCTTGAAAAAAAAGACGCGGATGAATGCATGAACGGGATCAAGTGCGTATATCTCGGCATCCAGGTCGCTCAGTTCATCAAAAACTTCGAGGATCGGGAGAAATTCGGTAGAGAGGCCGCGTAGCGAGCTTGCCGCGCCAGCCAAGAGGAGAAGAGCCCGGAAGAAGGCCGGGCTCTTCGCAGAGACAGGTCATCGCGCGCCGTCAACAGGAACTTTTGCATTTGCAGGTTACGGCCATTTTTTTGGTCACCTTTTTGATCGTCATTGCAAAGCCTCCTTTCGTGCTCTCTGATGGTATTTGTCTGTCAAGGGAAAACGAGGGGGTTTTCTAAATTATGCCGTACATCGTGCAGCGGTAGGGGTCTTTCCCGCCCTTGCCGGAGATGAGCTCCGCCCGATACCGGCATCCCCCGCGGCACACCTCAAGGTAGCCGCAGTTGCAGGCGAGGTCCTTCAAGCGTACCGGCCGTATCTGGCGCCAGGCTGTCAGGAGTCCCTGTCCCGCAGCGCACGCGGCCTGGTCCCGGTAGAAGGCGCATTTTGCGGCCTTTCCGTCTGCCAGGACGGCCATCAGGTGGTATCCGCAGCCATACCCCACGGCCGTGGAATGCAATCCCCCGCCGTACCCGTAGCCGAGATACCTGCCGCCCACCCCTGGGCTGACATGAAACCCGTCGTTTTCCTTAAGCCGACCGGTCAGGCAGGGGACGTCCACGGTCCACTCCCTGATCGCCATATCCTTAAACATGCGCTCCATGCTGTCGAAATCCGAAAGGTTCCCCTCATGCACCATGGTCGAGACCGAGACAGCAAAGCCCGCGTCGAGCGCATGCCGTAACCCTTTCATCGCCCTCGCAAAAGAGCCGCTTCCCCGGACGCGGTCATGGGCATGCTCAAGCCCGTCGATGCTCACCTGGACCTCGTCCACCTTCAGCGATTTTACCGATTCCCTGGTGAGAAGCGTGCCGTTCGTGAAAAGGACCTTGCGAAGGAGAAAGTCGGGCAGCATCTCGTTGATCTCGGCGAACTGTTTGTGCAAAAGCGGTTCGCCCCCCGTGATCAATACGCGCAAACCCTGCATTTTCTCCAGTTCCGCCAGAATATTCCTGACTTCCCCGGGCGCAAGCTCGTTTCCGCCGCTGCCGCCGATGTAGCAATGTTTGCATTGCAGGTTGCAGGCGTCCGTGATCTGGAGCTCCAGATACCGAAGGGAGGGATTCGGAGACCGCGTGAGGGGCGGCCGCGAAATGGAGACCTTCTCCGTGGTGAGCAGCCCTTCCTCGATACAGTAATCGGTAAACGCGCTGTCCCTGGAACTGCACCCCTTGTCCGAGGCGCAACGCTTCAGGAACCGGAAGGAATCGCCGTCAAGCTCGTACAATTCATCTTTCGCGATCTGATAAACTGAGGGGGTTTCGAGCCATTTCAACACGGCCCGCCGCCCGAGGTAATAACTCATAACGGTATTATAGCACTCCATCCGCGCTTTTTTGTTATAATGGAAAACATGAACGGCAGCGCCCCGCTCGACCAAACACTTTGTTTGAAATTCTGCTCGTACTACAAGCCCGGGAAAAATGAAGAGCTTGCATGCCGGGGATATGCGGTCGTGGAGCGGTTAATACAAAAGGGCAGGCTGATCGCATTCACTCGATACGGCAGGGAGCCGGACCGAAGCTTGCAGGACATGCTGGCGGAGCGCTTGTGCGCGGCCTGCGAGTTCCATGAACGCGACTGCGATTTTGCGCAGGACCGGGAGGCCCGGCCCTGCGGCGGGTTCGTCCTTCTCTCCCAGCTCCTCGCGGCGGGCGAACTTACGATTGACGATGTCTGAGGGAATCGGAGCGCGCAACCATGCCGTCAGCGCAGATCAGTTTATGATTCGTCTCATAGCCTTCCCCCTCCCTCCATGATATACTGTCGCCATGAAACCTCGCAGGCAGGAATATTTTCTGAAAGAATACGGTTCCTGGAGCGTGCTGGTCGCCTCCTTTCTCCTCGGACTGGGAGCGGGCGGGGGCTTCGCATGGCGGGCGGTCCCGCTTTTTTTTGCCCTCGGGCTCCTGGTCAATTCCAAGCAGGCGCTCACAAAGTGGACGAGGCGGCCGGAGGACCGGGCGTCGCTCGCAGTCTTTCTCGGGCATCTTTTCATTGCGGCGATACTTCTTCTCAGCATTTTCGGCAGCGACATCCTCATGCTTCTGCCGCTGCTGGTTTTTCCGGCAGCCTATCTCGTGGCGGGCAAAATCGCGGGTGAGCATTTTATTCTCAC
>DASWAB010000312.1:0-4392 GCA_036391375.1 Nitrospirota bacterium | reverse complement strand
CGCATCGGGATGACGTTCGCGCCCAGGGGTGCGAAGTCCTGATAGGCCCGGATCTCGATCGCCTGCTGCGGGCAGATCTTCACGCAGTTGTAGCACTCCCAGCACTGGTCGGGCTCCTGATTGTACGCCTTCATGAGGTCCCTGTTCAGGGTCATGAGGTCGTTCGGGCAGATATACTGACAAGCAGTCTTATCTTGCGCCTTGCAGCCGTCGCACTTCTCTGTAATCACATAACTCGGCATGTTGCTGAACCTCCTATCCTTTGGATTGAAATGAACTGCTTATGCAGTTGTGGTTCCTGGCTTACCGTTTCTCGGTGTGCGTCCCTTCCGCATGGCTGTGCAGCTTGATCTCCACCTTCGTCGTCAGGCCGGCATAGTACTTCTTGAGGATCTCGAGCACTTCGGGACGGCTGAAATGATCGGGAACGTTCTCGCCCTCGGAGAGCATCTTGCGGAGCTTGGTGCCGGAGAGCATGAGCCGGTCTTCCTTCTGGTGCGGGCAGGTCCTCATCGAGGCCATGCCGTCGCACTTGAAGCAGTAGAACGTATGGTCGATCTTGAGCGGCTGCGTCTCGAGAGCGCCCTTCGGGATCTCATCGAAGATTTTCTGCGCGTCGAACGGACCGTAGTAGTCGCCCACGCCTGCATGGTCGCGGCCGACGATCAGGTGGCTGCATCCGAAGTTCTGGCGGAAGAGGGCATGGAGCAGGGCCTCGCGCGGGCCCGCATAACGCATTTCCATGGGGTAGCCGGACTGAATGCAGGTGTCCTTCACGAAGTACTTCTCCTGGAGCGTATTGATGGCGTCCGCGCGGACATCTGCCGGGATATCGCCCTCTTTGAGTTTGCCCAGGATCTGGTGGATCAGCACCCCGTCCATGGTCTCGATGGCGATCTTGGCGAGGTATTCATGCGAGCGGTGCATGGGGTTTCTGGTCTGGAACGCCGCGATCTTGCTCCAGCCCTTCTCCTCGAACATCTTGCGGGTCTGCGCCGGGGTCATGTAGATGCCGGCGAACTGGGTCGGGAAGTGAGCCTCGGAGAGGACCTTCACCGGTCCGGCAAGGTTCCAGTCGGGCTGGTTCATGACCTTCTGCACGCCGGGGTGTCCTGCGACATCGACCGTGCGGAAGATCTGCTTGCATTCATGTTCCTTGTCGGCCTTGGTCATCAAATACTTCTCGGCCACCTTCATGGTGGCCATCACCGTACCCGACTCTTCGTCAACGAGCGTGATCTCCTCGTTCTTCTTGAGAGAGCCCGCGAACTCGGCGGAAGCCGAGAGCGTCACGGGTACGGGCCAGAACGTCCCGTCCGCCAGTTTATACTTGTCGCAGACGCCCTTCCAGTCCTTCTTGGACATGAATCCCTTGAGCGGGGTGAAGGCGCCGATGCCCATCATCACGAGGTCAGCGGTCTCGCGCGAGGATATCTTGAGCTGTTTCAGTTTTGCGGCCTTCTTGCGCTCTTTCTCGAGGGCCGACCCGGTCAGAAGAAGCGGCATCAGCTTCTTCGTTTTACCGTGGGGCTTTACCAGTGCCATAAAAAGTTCCTCCTTAAAAGAATTTTAATTTTATGCAGGTCCGGCAGGTCCGGGGGGGTCTGCGATTGTCCTTTAGCCGAGTGCAGCGGTGACTTTCTTGAAGATCTCGTCGATGCTGCCGACGCCCATGACGGTCTTCATGATGTTCTTCTTGCCGTAGTAGTCGATAAGGGGCGCCGTCTGTTTCTGATACACGTCAAGCCGTTTTTTGATCGTCTCTTCCTTGTCATCGTCCCGCTGGAAGAGCGCCCCCCCGCACTTGTCGCAGACGCCGTCTTTCTTGGGGGCGGAGAAATAGATATTGTACATCTGCTGACAGCCTTTGCAGGTCCTGCGGCCGGTAAGACGCTTCAGGAGATCGTTCATGTCCACATCGATGTTGAGCGCCACGGTAAGCGGTGCGCCCATGGAGGAAAGCATCTTGTCGAGGGCCTCGGCCTGGGCCGTGTTGCGCGGGAACCCGTCGAGGATAAAGCCGGCCTTGCAGTCGGGCTGCTTGATGCGCTCTTCCACGAGACCGAGCACGATCTTGTCGGAAACGAGGCCGCCCTGGTCCATGATCACCTTTGCTTCCTTGCCGAGCGGCGTGCCGTCGGCGACCGCCTTGCGCAGAATGTCCCCCGTGGAAATCTGCGGAATCTTGTATTGCTCGATCAACTTCTTTGCCTGGGTGCCTTTACCGGCGCCGGGAGCACCCAGGAGCACGATCCTTTTAGCCATCGAAATAAATCCTCCGTTCGAATATCCGTTTGGGATAAGATTATTTCAGCGAAAACACGGAAGGCGCAATGAACCCCTTCGCAAGATTTTAACCGGCCTATAATCGTTTAAAACGAGTTATTTTTCAAGTTAAAAATTATAATTTGAATATTAGTTTTGTTTATAAATGCAGATAGGATCGAATAAATTCTATAATTTTTTCAAGAGCTTTTCCCCTATGACTGAGGCAATCTTTCTCTTCTCCGGGCATCTCGGCAAAAGTCCTTTTATAGCCCCTCGGGATGAACACCGGATCATACCCGAACCCTGTTGTCCCCTTCGGTTCGCGTGATATGCAACCTTCTGCATAACCGAAAAATGTTTTGACCGAACCGTCCGGGTAGGCCAGCGCCATGCAGCAGACAAACCGCGCGCCCCGTTTTTCATCCGGAACATTTTGGAGCTCGGACAGGAGTTTTTCGTAATTCCTGACGTCGTTTCCTCCGCCCGCGCCGCCGGCGTACCGGGCGGAGTACACGCCCGGCGCCCCGCCCAATGCCTCAACCTCAAGACCGGAATCGTCCGCGAGAGCGGGCTTGCCCGCGCACCGGCAAACCTCGACGGCTTTCTTTACCGCGTTTCCTTCGAACGTCTCCCGGTCCTCCACCACTTCAGGGCAGTTTGGAAAGTCACCAAGCGAGAGAACAGTGACAGGCAGACCGGCAGTTATTCTCTTAATCTCTTCTATTTTTTTCTTATTGCGGGTTGCGAGGACAATTTCCATAAGAAGGGCTACACTATCATAGAACGCCGCCATTTTCAAGGATATAAAATCAGGCTGCATACAATTTGTTTTTTCGCGTGTCGGCAATCTTTACAACTTACAGAGGCATTGGATATCTTACGGGCAAAATTATAGAAAATCAAAAAGTTGCACTTCGGCATAAATATTGCAAAAATTACAGTGGATTATAATACAATTCAACCCTGCACTTTGCAGTACTTTGAATGTTATAGAAAACATGCCATGTCCATTGTAAAAAATATTGTTCTCACGAAGCCCCAACGCAAAGAAAAGGAGCCCGAAGAGATGGATTTATACGAGTGGAGAAGACACCGGCGTGAGAAGTACGAAAGCACAATCGATATCATAGTCAATATCATTAAAGAGAACAAGATAAAGAAACTGTCCCTCAATGCCGAAACCGTCGATATCAGCGAGGGAGGCATCGGCGTGGTGACAGATGTTCCTCTCGAATTAGGCTTTGTAAGGTTCAAGGACAAGAAGGAACAAAAAAGCGGAATGGTAATGTGGAACAAAAAACTTGACAACAACAAATACCGCATCGGGATACAATTCGATCAACTGTTCAACGCCGGAAGCTTCGGCTACGTCGGCGCTCGAACTGCTTAAGGATCTTCATACTGACGACTCGGAAAGAGCGGGCACGCTTTTCCCCTGGCAGACCTTACACCACCTTCAAAACGATCTTCCCCGTGGACTGCCTGTTTTCGAGCAACCGGTGCGCCCTCTCCGCTTCCGCAAGCGGGACCACATGATCAATACGCAGTTGGAGCCACCCTTCTTCGATAGCTTTAAGGACATCCCCGGACCTCCGAAGCAAGTCCTCCCGCGTCGCGATAAAGTTCCCCAGGCTTCCCCCGGAAACCGATATTGACTTCACGCCGAGCGAGTTGGGCGCAACCGGGTCCGCCGGACCGCTCGCCGACCCGAATATCACAATATGGCCGCGCAGGGCGACCGCTTCGAGATCGCCGGGAAAGGTGCTCTTTGCCACGCCGTCCAGAATCAAATCCGCTCCATGGCCCTGCGTGAGCCGCTTCGTTTCAGCCGCGAAATCCTGTTTCGTATACAGGATCACGTGGTCGGCTCCGGCCCCTCGTGCGGTCCCCGCCTTCTCTTCCGTTGAGACCGTCCCGATGACCGTTGCGCCGAGGTGTTTCGCCCACTGGACAAGCAGGAGCCCCACACCCCCTGCCGCTGCATGGATCAACACCGTGTCGCCGGGTTTCGGCTTGCGAAAATCATGAAGAAGATAATGCGCCGTCATTCCCTGCAAAGGAAACGCGGCGCCCTGCTCGAAGGAGAATTCCTCCGGCAACGCGATCAGCCGGTCGCTGTCGATC
>DASWAB010000311.1:0-9863 GCA_036391375.1 Nitrospirota bacterium | reverse complement strand
GTGTTCTGGCGAATCCTATTATCCAACAAGAAAGGTTTACAGGCCATGCCTTTTTAATTTTTACCGGACATCAGTGAGATCATGTCATTTTATACCATGAATGGAAATCAGGAATTCACAGTGCAAGGGAACCGCTTTTCCATGAACTCACACCAGCTGTCTTCCCCGTGCTTTCCGTGGTTTCATTCGACGGCACCCGTCCGGGCCGTGAGGGGAAACGAATGAAAGTGTGCGCGACCTGCGTTCTGCCGGAGACCTTTCCGGGCATACGGTTCGACGCCGAAGGCGTCTGCAACCACTGCAGGAGCTTTGCCGGAGCAAAGGAAACACATGGCGCTGAAAAAGCGAGGTACCGGCGGAAGTTCCTCGACGTGATCGAACAGTGCAGGCGGGAAGGCCGGCGATCTCATGATGTTATCATGGCTTATAGCGGAGGGAAGGACAGTTCTTTTACGCTCAAACTCCTCAGAGAACAGTTCGGCCTGAACGTCCTCGCCATCACATTCAACCACGGGTTCATGTCTCCGCAGGCGCTCCGGAATATACAGCGGGTTACGGAGACGCTCAATGTAGACCATATCATGATGACGCCCGGGAGGGATACGCTGCGCCGCGCCTTTACCCGCACCCTGGAGTCTGATCTCTATCCCGTGAAGTCTCTCGAGCGGGCGAGTTCCATCTGCACTACCTGCATGAACCTGGTCAAATCCTTTGTGATCAAGACGGCCGTTGAGCAAGGAGTACCCATCATCGCCTACGGCTGGTCTCCCGGACAGGCGCCGATGGCGTCATCGGTCCTCAGATTGAACCCCTCCATGGTCGGACAGATGCAGGAAACGCTCGTTCGGACGCTCGGCGCCATCATGGAGGCTGACCTGGCGCCGTACCTCCTTGACCAGAGGAACGGTAGCGAGCGCGGTTCCGGAAAAGCCCGTCCTGACGGGGGAACCGCGCTATACGCTGTTCATCCTCTGGCGTTTATTGAATACCGGGAAGAGGAAATCATAAACGAAATACGGGGGCTTGGCTGGGAGGCGCCGCAGGACACTGATACGAATTCTACAAATTGTTTGCTGAACGCTTTTGCCAATAAGGTGCATCTGGCCCGGCACGGGTTTCATCCGTATGCCTTTGAAATAGCCGGTCTCGTACGGGAAGGCTGCATGTCGCGTGAAGAAGGCATGGCAAAACTTTCCGCCGCGCCGGATGCCGAAGTGATTGGGTCGGTGCGGAAGAAGCTTGGATTGCCTGAAGATTATAATTTTTAGAATGGGGCGGATTATGCAGGCAGACGCTGTAAAAAACTTTATCATTGAGAACTTTCTGTACGGCGAGGACGGGCGGCTCCGGGATGATACGTCGTTTCTGGGAAGCAGCATCATCGATTCAACGGGAGTGCTTGAACTGGTGGGCTTTCTGGAAAGGAACTATCAAATCACGATCGATGATGATGAAATGGTCCCGGAGAACCTGGACAGCCTGAACAATATCGCCCAATTTCTCAAGAGAAAGCTGAACGGACAGCAGCCCCGCTAAGCGCTTCATGAACGGCCTTCAGCCGAAAGAGCCTGAGTTCCCTTACGGGTATAATCGCCTGCTTATCCTGAGCAAGGAGTTTCCCCTTTTCCCATGTGCGGCATAACTGGGATCTGCCATATATCCGGCCCCGGGTCCGTTTCGCCTGATGTACTAAAGCGCATGACCGGCGAGCTTTCGCACCGGGGACCTGACGGGGCAGGCATCTACCTCGACGACCGGGTGGGACTCGGTCATGCGAGGCTCAGCATTATTGACCTGTCCGGCGGCGCACAGCCCATCCACAACGAGGACGACACGCTCTGGATTGTCTTTAACGGCGAGATATTCAACTACCCGGAGCTGCGGCAGGACCTGGCGCAGCGGGGCCACCGGTTCTACACGCAGACCGACACGGAAGTGATCCTTCACCTGTATGAGGACCGCGGCGCGGCGTGCCTCGACGAGCTCAACGGACAGTTTGCCTTTGCAATCTGGGACGTAAAACGAAAAGAATTATTTCTCGCGCGCGACCGAGTGGGCATCCTGCCGCTCCACTATGCGGTCCGGGGAGATGCCTTTATTTTCGCGTCCGAGATCAAAGCTCTCTTCGCAGTCCCCGGCATGGAACGGGCGATCGATCCCGTCGCCATGGAGCAGATATTCACATTCTGGACAACGCTTCCGGGAAAGACCGCATTTAAGAATATCCGGGAAGTCCCGGCGGGGCATTTTCTCAAGGTGAGCAATGGGAACGTTCGGCTTCAGCGATACTGGGATCTGCCCTTCTCTCCTCCGGAGGAGCAAACCGCTGTCTCAGCCGGGCAGCTCTGCTCCGAGCTCTCGGAGTTGATCACCGATGCGGTGAGGATCCGCCTGAGGGCCGACGTGCCGGTGGGATGTTACCTGAGCGGCGGGCTGGACTCCTCAGGGATCACGACCATCGTTCGGACGCGATTCAACAACAATCTGAGGACCTTCGGCATCCGGTTCGAGGAGCGCGCATTCGACGAGAGCGAACATCAGCAGTACATGGCGGCGGCCCTGAGGACGGCGCATACGGATGTTTTTGCCGCCAATGCCGCAATCGGCGCGTCACTGGGCGATGTCCTCTGGCACTGCGAAAAGCCGATCCTGAGAACAGCGCCGGCTCCGCTGTATCTTCTGTCGCGAACAGTGCGGCAGCATGATTTCAAAGTGGTTCTTACCGGCGAGGGCGCGGATGAGGTCTTCGGAGGCTACAACATATTCCGGGAAGCAAAGATACGCAGGTTCTGGGCCAGGCAGCCGCAGTCGAAATCCCGCCCCCTGCTCATCAGAAAGCTGTATCCGTACATATTCGACGGGGACCGGCGGGCTGGACATTTTGTCCGGACATTCTTCGGGTTTGGCCTGTCGGACACGGACAATCCGTTCTATTCGCACGTCGTGCGGTGGAACAATACCGGCAAGGCCAAAACGTTTTTTTCCGAAGGACTGCGGCAAGCGATCGGAGACTACTCGTGCTATGACGACCTCCGGGAACAGCTTCCCGAATCGTTTGGCCGGTGGGACTACCTCGCCAAGGCCCAGTACCTGGAAACGGCTCTGTTCATGAGCACGTACCTGCTCTCGTCCCAGGGAGACCGGATGGCGATGGCTCATGGCATCGAGATCCGGCCCCCGTATCTGGACCACCGCATCCTGGAGTTCACGGGGCGGGTCCCGTCGAAGCTCAAAATCAAGGGGCTCAATGAAAAGCACATTCTGAAGGAGGTCTTTCGGGGCCGTGTTCCCGAAAGAATCCTGATGCGGCCCAAGCATCCTTATCGCGCTCCGATCAGGGAAAGTCTTCTCATGCACATGGGCGCGGCCATCGGCGACTATCTGTCTTCCGGGAGTCTCCGGGACGCGGGTCTCTTCGATCCGTCGAAAACAGCGCTGCTAATCAATAAACTTCAGAAGTCCCAGCATGCGAGTGAAGTTGACAACATGGCGCTTGCGGGAATATTGTCCTCCCAGATGATATACGACCGGTTCGTGCGCGCTTCTTTTCCCCGGGGGGGCCTTCCCGCCGCGCCGAACCTTGTTATCGACCGGAGGACGGTCCCGGTTTCGTAAATTTCCGGGGGAGGCGAGGAACATGTTCAGCCCGACGTTAGTCCATCAATACCTTTCGCGCTCCGCCGCACGTTATCCGAACAAGGAAGCGCTGGTCTGCGGTGAGGAACGCTGGACCTATGCCCGGCTCGAGACGGCTTCGGACAGGATTGCGGCGTCTCTGCAAAGCATCGGGGTAAGCCGCCATGACCGCGCAATCATTTTTCTCGACAACTCTGCCGAGGCTGTCGCCTCGCTGTACGGCGTCCTGAAGGCGGGCGGGACATTCGTTATTCTGAATGGCGGACTGAAGGCGAAAAAACTGGGCTATATCGTCCGGGATTCCGGAGCTTCTCTTATCATCACTCACACGGACAAGGCGCAGACAGTCGCCGAAGCGCTTCAGGAGCGCGCGGACGACGTCAGCATTGTCTGGGCCGGAGACCAGCGCGCTGCCTCCGAGTTTTTTGGGCCCCGATCGGTTCCGTGGGAAGCGCTCGTGAATGGACCGGCAGCGCCGGACGGGAAGCGAGGCCGTGCCGGCGTCAGCATCGATCAGGACCTCGCAGCCCTCATCTACACCTCGGGCTCGACCGGGGAGCCGAAAGGCGTCATGTCATCGCATGCCAACATGGTATCCGCAGCCCGGAGTATCATCCAGTACCTGGAGAATACCCCGGATGACATCATTCTGAACGTTCTTCCTCTTTCCTTCGACTACGGGCTCTATCAGGTCATCATGGCGCTCATGTTCGGCGGCACCGTAGTCCTCGAAAAATCATTCGCCTTTCCCGTCAAGACCCTCGAACTCATAAAAAGGGAGCGGGTGACAGGCTTTCCCATTGTGCCGACGATCGCCGCCTATCTCCTGCGGCTGAAGAACCTCGATTGTTTCGATCTGTCGTCGCTGCGGTACCTCACGAATACCGCGGCCGCGCTTCCGGCCAGCTATATTCAGCGTCTGCGCTCTCTCCTGCCGAAGGCGAAACTGTTCTCCATGTACGGATTGACCGAATGTAAGCGTGTGGCCTACCTCCCGCCGGAAGAATTGGACAGAAGGCCGTTATCGGTCGGCAGGGCCATCCCCAACTGTGAAGTGATGGTGGTCGATGAACAGGGAAACGAAGTCGCTCCCGGCCAGGCCGGGGAACTGATCGTGCGGGGATCGAATGTCATGCGGGGATACTGGAACGCCCCGGAGCTCACGGGCCGCGTGTTCCGGACGAGGGGAATTGCCGGCCATCGGTACCTTTATACAGGCGATGTGTTCACAACGGACGAAGACGGGTTCCTTTTTTTTGTCGGCAGAAAAGATGATATGATAAAGACCAAGGGCGAACGCGTGAGTCCGCGCGAGATCGAAAACACCTTGTGCGAACTGAAAGGCGTTGCAGAGGCTGCGGTCATCGGCGTCCCGGATGAGATTCTCGGACAGGCGATAAAAGTGTTCGTTGTGCGGGTGCCAGGCTCGGATCTGGAAGTAAGAGATGTTCTCCGTCACTGTCATGAGTCGCTCGAGCCCTTCAAAACGCCGAAGCACGTGGAATTTGTCGGGAATCTGGACAAGGGCCCGAACGGCAAGGTGGACAAGAAGGCGCTGCGGAGCAGAGTTGTGCACAGCGGATCCGCTGAGCGTTAAAAAACTTCAACACGGAGTTTCAAGTTGTGAAAGGAGAGTCGTCGGGATGAGTCTTATAGAAAAAATCAAAACAAAACAGGCAAAAGTTGGAGTGATCGGGCTGGGATACGTGGGGCTCCCGCTGGTGATCGAATTCTCCAAAGCCGGCTACCCGGTTGCCGGATTTGATATCGACCCGGAAAAGATAAAGGCGCTGAAGCAGGGGAAAAGCTACATCAAACACATCGATTCAGCGCGTGTTGCGCAATTGGGGCAGACTTTTATCCCCACCACGGATTTTTCAAAGCTTGCCGACATGGACTGCATCATCATCTGCGTGCCGACCCCTCTCAATAAATACCGCGAGCCTGACATGTCTTATGTTTTCAATACGACGAAGACCGTGGCGGAGCATTTACGAAAAGGGCAACTGATATCCCTTGAATCAACGACCTACCCCGGCACTACCGATGAAGATATGCGCGAGATACTTGAAAAGACCGGTCTGAAGGCGGGGAGGGACTTTCATCTTGCATTTTCTCCGGAGCGGGAGGACCCGAACAATAAAGACTTTTCCACGAGTACGATACCAAAAGTCGTGGGAGGCTATACCCCGGCCTGTCTCGATGCCGCAAAGACGCTTTACGATTCGATTGTCGTAAAGACGGTGCCTGTTTCATCGACCAAGGCTGCGGAGGCCACGAAACTGCTCGAAAATATCTACCGGGCGGTGAACATCGCCATGGTCAATGAGCTCAAGATGCTTTTTGACCGCATGGATATCGATGTATGGGAGGTGATCGAGGCTGCAAAGACCAAGCCCTTCGGGTTCCAGGCATTCTATCCGGGGCCGGGTCTGGGCGGGCACTGCATTCCCATCGATCCGTTTTATCTCACGTGGAAGGCGAGGGAATATGAATTCGCCACGCGGTTCATCGAGCTTGCCGGAGAGGTCAACACCCAGATGCCGTACTACGTAGTGCAGAAAACCGTTGACACCTTGAACCAGAAAGGCCTCAGCATCAAGGGCGCGAAGGTCCTCATCCTCGGCATTGCCTACAAGAAGAACGTCGACGACATGCGGGAGTCTCCTTCCTTCAAGCTGATGGAATTATTCATGGAGAAGGGGGCTTTGGTTGATTACAACGATCCCCATATACCGAAAATCCCCAGACTCCGCCACTACAGCTTCGACAAAAGCTCTGTCCCGCTCAGCGCCGGAAGCCTTTCGGGCTATGATGCAGTGGTCATAGCCACGGATCACTCGGATTATGATTATCAGCTTATTCGTTCCCATGCGAAACTCATCATTGATACGCGGAATGCGATGAAAACAGGATTGAATGATAGGAAAGTCGTAAAAGCGTAAAAAACTGTTGCATCGATCGATGAAGTTCAATATAATGCGGAGGAATTTATGTGTTAAATAGGAGCAGGAGATAAAAGTATTAGTACAATGTGTCAAAAAATACGCGCGGGTGTTTTTGCGTACCTATTGCCCGTAATTTTTTTGATCATATCGGCCTGTGGAGCAGGCGGCGGGTCAACAACGACAGCAGACGCAATACCCCATGCGATCACCATTAATGGCACAACCTTAAGATGGGATCCGCCTACCAAATATAATAATGATATGCCGTTAACGGTGGCAGGTTATAAAGTGTATTATGGCACGGCGTCGGGCCCCCCCTATAACGGGAGTAACAGCCCCATCGTTATCAACAAAAGCACAACGACAACGGTTTTCCCCAGCCTTATTACCGGATCAAGCGCAACATATCATTTCGCGGTCACCACCTTTGATGCCTCCGGAGTGGAGAGCGATTATTCCAACGAGGCAGTCAAATTTATTAAAGTTCCCTGATCCGTCAAAGCGCATGTGAACTCGACGAGACAAGACGGGTGTTGCATTTTACAGTTGGACATATACGAAGCTTTCTTGCCATAGAGGACGCAGAGAAAAACAGTGGGCATTTGGTGCGGGTAGCATTACTCGGCATCTTTACGCTCGTTTTTTTTCATCTGCTCTGCTCCGGTTCCTTCGCAGGGCAAAGCGCATCAGTCGTAGTCGAGGACATCCTCATTACCCCCCCTACGGTTTCACCCGGCCAGCGTCCGGACATTACGGCGGCCATCAGGTCCGCGAGCAATAAACTCGCGGAAGTGGCGGTCATTGCGGCTGTGACCAGGCCCGACCACGTGGTGAAGTCGTGGCATTGGATGAAGACCGTTGTCGCTCCCGGCGAGAAAAAGGCGATCCCCCTTCCCAAGGAATACGACACAAAAATTGCCGGTGTCTATAAAGTCGAGTTTCTCATATACAGCGCTGATATGGGCCGGCGGATTGCCGGGCTTTCGCGGACCTTCACGGTTGCCGGGGCGATCAGACCCTTGGAACCCAGGCCGGCCGCGACAAAACCGGCATCCCCGAAGGAAATGGAATCCACGCAGGCGCAGGAGAGGACCTACTTCGGGATCGGCGCATTCGGGAACGCCCTGAATCCCGCGGGCGGCGCGACTATCATGCTGTGGCCGTTCCGGAACGTGGGGTTCCAGGGGATTTACACGGTCGGCGTGTTTACGTCCTATGAAGGCCGCTTGCTGGTAAAGCTTGAGAGCCAATCGGGCTTCAATCCCTACGTGGGCGCGGGGTTGCTGCACGTCTCTATAAAGAAAAAAGTCCTTGATATTGACACTGACTTTGCGGACAGCAAAGTAAGCGGCGTCGCGGGCGTCGAGATGCTCTTTGGCAAACGCGTTCGCGGTTACGTGGAAGTGAGCGGAACAGGCATCAAATTGGAAAAGGACGTTACGAGCGGCATGCAGACAGCGCATGCGACCGTCAAATACATACCCGTGACGATCGGCCTGGGGCTGGTATGGTCTGTTTTTTGAAGCAGAAAGTTCGTATGATATGAATCGCGTTGAGCCGTGAAAATCTGCGGCCCTTTAACTATAAGAATATCATCCCGCGTCTTTTCCCAGGGCTGGGACAACGTATTTGAAAAGAAGCATCGCTCCCAACGCCGTTCCCAGCGTGTTGGTGACAACGTCCATGAGTTGAGACCCCCTCGTGGGGAGATACACCTGGGTCAGCTCGACGCCAAGACTGAGGCAGAAGCCCGAAAGGATGGCGATTCCGTATACGCGCGCTGCGGGGAGGTCTTTCGCATATCGTAGCCAGGCGGACAGGAAAAAGCCGAACGGCACAAAGCCGAGAACGTTGAGGATGATATCCACAACGTAGCCGAAGCTGAGCCAACGATCGTTCCAGGGGGCCAGCAGGACGGGCTTGTGGAACGGCCGGAACCTGGCCGGCACCTGGAGCTGGTTCCCGGCGCCTGAGTGATCCCGTATCGCTTGGCCGCTGCGCTCATTGAAAAAGTATAAAGCGACAGGATCCGTTGCTTCCCGGCGTGCCGCCTTGCCGGCTTGCAGTTGAGAATGCCCGGATAAGACTGCCGTTCGTTCACGCTTCCCCCATGCCTGGTAATGGTCGCGGATTTCCCCGTCGGTCAGTAGCCGGCCATAGACAGCCATTCCCAGCACGTCACCGTTCCAGGGGTCCCTTCCCGGGGGTGAGGTGCCGAGGACAAGATAACCGGCGATGCCTTGATCATCATGAAGGAGAGTATAATGAGGCGCGCTCTCCTCAAGCTTGCCATTGACATAAATATCGGTTTTGTCTCTCCCTGATGCTACGGTTATGAGCCGCGCCGTGTTTGCGGGCAGCGAATTTACTATCCCCAGATGACGATAAGATCCCTTGGCGATGGTAGCAACGGCAGGCACACGGACGTTAAAATTTGTCTTCCACTGGCCAAAAATGAATTGTTCCTGCCCCTGGCTGTACCAAGTAAGTATGGACCCCCACTCAGAACCGCTTCCTTTTCCCGGGCGCACCAGGAGCTCAATCGTGAGGGCGCCGGTCCCTGCAGCCGCATCCGGCATTTTGAGAGGCGCCGGACTGAAGACAACGCCCTGGCCGTAAAAACGGATGCCGTATTCGTCCTGCAGCCACGCAACTTTGTTGCCGGCGTTGAAGTTAAACGGCCAAAGGCAGGCGGCGAGGATGCCGAACGTGATCATAAGAGACATGACGCCGGGCACACGGCTGTTTTTGTTGATCACGGCGCGGATAAGGGCATTCACGTTGACCGGCAACATGTTCCCAGTATACCGTAATTGCACGCTGGTGAGAACAGAAAAATGACCGGACACGAGAACGCAGATGAACCTCTGAGAGCATCATTCGGGGCAGGCTTCGATGCACACGGACAAATCATTTATTCAAAAAAGGGATAGGAACCGGCGTTTTTTACTGTTCAACATCATGTTTGCGGCGGCATTCTTCAGTCCGCTGCTGGACCTCGTGCGGACCGCATGGGCGAGCGAATATTACACCTACATTCCGTTCATTCCGTTCATCAGCGCGTATTTAATATATGAAAACAGGCAAACGATTTTTTCGCAGAAAACATCCTCGCATGCCCCCGGTCTCATTCTCACCGGCATCGGGCTCTCGCTCCTGTTCGTCGGAGAAACCCGCAAAATTTCGTTCGGCCACAGTGACTATTTGGCGCTGACGACATTCGCGCTGGCAACGCTTTGGATCGGGGGGGTCGCCCTCTGCTTCGGCGCAGGGTCGCTG
>DASWAB010000310.1:0-6491 GCA_036391375.1 Nitrospirota bacterium | reverse complement strand
ATGAGCAGGATCGCGCGGCAGGAGATCTACTACGGGAAATACGTGTCCATGGACGATATCATCAAAGGAGTAGAGAAGGTGACCGCCGGGCAGGTGCAGCGCCTGGCCCAGCAGCTTTTTGTCCGGGACGATGTTTCGCTTACCATCCTCGGGCCGCTCTCCAAGACCGACGTGCCGGATGCGGTGCTGGAAATTTAAAGACTTTTGCCGCAGGGGCCACAGAGAAACGCAAAGAATTGAGCCTGATTTAAAGCAGTCCTCTGCGCTCTATGGCAAAATGAACTAAGTATGTCCGAACATCTCATCATCCACATAACTTCGCTCGCGCATGCCGAGGGGCTCCCGGTCCCTCACTATCAGACCGAGCACGCGGCGGGCGTTGACCTGTACGCGGCAGTGCGGGACGAGGCCGTGATCGAGGCCGGGAAGTGGAAACTCATTCCCACGGGCATCAGCATCGCTATCCCCGTGGGATACGAGGGCCAGGTGCGGCCGCGGAGCGGGCTCGCGCTCAAACACGGCGTCGGCATGCTGAATGGGCCGGGGACGATCGACGCGGACTACCGGGGAGAACTCGGCGTCATTCTGTTTAATTTCAGCGAGGCGCCGTTCGTCATCCGTCGCGGCGACCGGATCGCCCAACTGGTGTTTGCCAGGCTGGAAAAGGCGAAGCTGGTTGAGGTCGCGGCGCTCGGCGAGACCGCGCGGGGCGCGGGCGGATTCGGGCATACGGGGATTAAATAAAGTGCGGACTGCGGAGCGCGGAATGCGAAATAAAATACGGAGTGAATTGCAATGAGAATAATACGAATAACCATCGCGATGATTGCGCTGGCCATTTTTTCTCCGGCTTCGTACGGCCAGGATTTGAAAGTCACCGAAAAGGTCCTGCCGAACGGGCTCAAGGTCCTCCTGAAGGAAGAGCACAAGGCGCCGGTGGTGACGTTCCAGGTCTGGTACAAGGTCGGCTCGCGCAACGAGCGCCTGGGGAAGACGGGCCTTTCCCACATGCTTGAGCATATGATGTTCAAGGGCACGAAGAAGTACGGGCCCAAGACGTTCTCGCAGACGGTTCAACGCAACGGCGGGAACGACAACGCCTTCACCTCCCATGATTACACGGCGTACTTTGAAAACTTCGCCGCGGACCGGATCGGGATCTCGCTCGACCTCGAATCCGACCGCATGCAGAACCTGCTGCTCGACCCCCGGGAGTTTCTGTCCGAACGGGACGTGGTGAAGGAGGAGCGCCGCATGCGCACGGAAGACGACCCCGTGAACGCGATGGTCGAGCAGATGATGTCCGTCGCCTTCAGCGCCCATCCGTACCAGTGGCCGGTGATCGGCTGGATGGCGGACATCAGCAGTTTCACGCGCGACGACCTCTACCATCACTACCGCGCCTACTATGAGCCGAACAACGCGACGATCGTCGTGGCCGGCGATTTCGATACGAAGGCGCTTCTCCCCCGGATCGAAAAAATTTTCGGGGGCGTGCCGCGCGGCGCCGAGACGCCGAAGGTGACCGCGGTCGAACCCAGGCACGCCGGGGAGCGGAGGGTCGTGGTAAAAAGACAGGCAGAACTGCCCGCGGTCTTTGCCGGCTATAATGCGCCGACGATCAAAAGCCCCGACTCGTACGCCCTTGATGTCCTCCAGGGCATTCTTGCCTCCGGGAAAAGCTCCCGCCTCTACCGGTCGCTGGTCTATGAAAAACAGATCGCGCTGTATGCCGGAGGCGATTATGACAATGTCTCGGCGGATCCGAACCTTTTTTATGTTTACGCCGGGGTGATGCCGGGCAAAACCACGGATGAAGTGGAGAAGGCGCTGTACGGAGAAATCGAAAAACTGAAGAGCGAACCGGTCACCGACGAAGAGCTCCAAAAGGCCAAGAACCAGATCGAGGCCGGCTTTATCATGGGACAGGACTCGATCTTTTACCAGGCAATGCTCCTGGGCCAGTATGAAACCGTCGCCAGCTGGAAGCTGCTTGAGACGTATGTGGACAAGGTCCGCGCGGTGACGAAGGAAGACATTCAGCGGGTGGCGAAGGCGTATTTTTCCGAGGACAACAGGACGGTGGGGATTTTGGTGCCGGAGAAAAAATAAATGCGGAATGCGGAGCGCGGAATGCGGAATACAAAACGAACATACTATTCAATTTTGATAATGCCGGTGTTGTTGATGCTGATCGTCTCGTCGACAACGGTCTTTGCCGCCGAGCCGCTCGGCAAACGCCTTGTGCTCGAAAACGGCATGGTCCTGCTGCTTGCCGAGAAGCACGAGATACCCATGGTTACCGTGGAGATGGCGATCAGGGCGGGCAGCACGGCGGAGCCGGGCGGCAAGCCGGGGCTCGCGTCGGTCACCGCTTCGCTCCTCACGCAGGGGACGGCGAAACGGACGGCAAGCCAGATCAGCCGGGAGATCGATTTCATCGGCGGCTCGCTTTCGACCTCGGGGGGAGGCGACCTCGCCTCGGCGAGTCTGCGCGTGCTCAAGAAGGACCTTCGCGCCGGGTTCGATCTGCTGGCGGATGTGCTCATGAACCCC
Organism: Nitrospirota bacterium; assembly: GCA_036391375.1. Classification (GTDB taxonomy): domain Bacteria; phylum Nitrospirota; class UBA9217; order UBA9217; family UBA9217; genus DASWAB01. Next base: position 3,935 of record DASWAB010000310.1, on the reverse strand, counting down.
GTCTTCGATCAGAAGGAGATCGACCGCAAGGTCAAGGAAATACAGGCAGAGATCCGGCGGCAGAAGGAAGAGCCCGCTGTCGTGGCCGGCCAGGGATTCGCGAAGGCGGTTTTCGGAGCGCATGCCTACGGCAGGACCAATGAGGACGTGGCGGCGTATCTGCCGAAACTCACGCGGCAGGACATCCTCGATTTCTATAAGACACGCTACAGCCCGAACACCGTGATCATCGCCGTCGTGGGAGATGTGAATGAGAAGGAAATTGTGCAACTGCTGGACGAGTATTTCAAGGGATGGAAGCGCAGTGATCTGCCTGTTTCCGCGCAGCCTGCGCCCCCGGTCATCGAAAAGACCGTCGTAAAGAAGATCGACAAGGACGTCGCCCAGGCGAGCATCGCAATGGGGCATGTGGGCATCAGCAGGGAAAATCCGGATTTCTACGCCGTCGCGGTCATGAACTATATTCTGGGCGGCGGGGGATTTTCGTCGCGGCTGATGGACAATATCCGGGACAACAAGGGCCTGGCCTACGACGTGCACAGCGGATTCGCGGCCCAGAAGGAACCGGGCGCGTTTGAGGTGAGCATCCAGACGAAAAATGAATCAGCGAATGAAGTGATCGAAGAGGCCGTCAAGGAACTCCGCAGGATGCAGGACGGGCTCGTCTCTGAAAAGGAGCTTGCCGACGCCAAGGCGTATCTTACCGGCAGCTTTCCTCTCAAAATGGACACATCCGCCAAGATCGCGGGCATGCTCTCCTCGATCGAAATCTACCACCTCGGCCTGGACTACCCCTGGAAGTATCCCGGCCTGATCAACGCCGTGACCCGGGAAGACGTCCGCCGGGTGGCGAGGAAATACCTCCATCCCGACAAGATGGTGATCGTTGTTGTCGCAAATCAGGAAAAAACGAAACTCAAATATTGATTGACGGAGAAGATGATGAGAAAAGAAGCCGCCGCCGTTCTCTTTGTTATTGGTGTTCTACTCTTCCTGCTCGCTTCCGGCTGCGCCCGGCCGCGGTCGCTGTCAGAGCTGGGCGATGATGCGCTGGATAGCGGACAGGGGTACCAGTCTGTTCTCTTTTGGCACGTGAAGGTGCTGGACAGAACAGGAACAATCGGCTCCCGGCCGCGCTTTCTTATTTACCGGCCTTCGAAGCAGGGCGAGAACAATTTTGATAAACCGGTCCCGGAACCTCTTGCCGTCAAGGGAGAGTGGACGAAACAGGACGGTGCCCTGGTGTTCGACGCCATGGTCTTTGCCGCCGCAAGGCCTGACACTTATCTGTTTAAGGACGTCGCGTTTTTCCTCTATACCGAGTATGTGCCGAACTATTATGGAGGCCGCTCACAGGAGCGCGATGTGACGTTCACCGTGCCGTTCAGCAGGGTCTGCGCCCTCGACGCGAGCAAGCTCTTTTATCTCGGGGAGGTCGTGATCGAGTTTCTGAAGGAACAAAAGGCGGGCTATTCCTACCACGTGTCCCTGGTGCGGGACGACAATGATTTTCAAGACGCGGTAAAACAGTTCCGGGAGTCCTATCCCGGCCTCTTCAAGCGGTTCAACAAAACGGCAGACACGCCCTCGTGCAAGGTCCTCTTCATGGAAAATTTTTCCTCGAACACGCAGGGATGGGCCCTTTCCACCGGCGACAGGCGCGCTTCCTCCTCTTTCAGCGGCGGGAAATATCTGGTCCAATCTGAAAATGACGGATGCCACTGGGCGGGAATCACTCCCTCCTTCGACCAACCGCACGATTTTGACGTAGAACTCGTGAGCGAGGCCAAGTCGAAGGCAGACGCGTTGGGGCATGGGCTCTCCCTCGGGGTTGACCGCGAGAATATCTATAACTTTCTCACCACCGGAAACGGAGAAGCAAAGGTCGAGCTGTACCGGAACGGGGAATCTCAGCCCGATCCGGTCCCGGGGAAAGCGGTCGCCTCGGGGAAACCGTCGGAAACGATGACCACTCGCCAGAAGATCGAGGCGCGGGGCGACACGCTCCGGTACTTTGTGAACGATCAATACGTCGGAGAAATAAAGAACGAGCTCGCGGGAAACGGCTGGTTTCTGGGGCTTGCGGTCTGCGGGAAACAGCGGGTCGAGTTCGATCAACTCAAGCTTATCGAGCAGTGAAGGGCCTGGAATTCAAGATTCTCCTGGTATGCCGGATAAAATCAAAATACTCCCCGAGCACGTGATCAACAAGATCGCCGCGGGAGAAGTCGTCGAGCGCCCGGCGTCGGTCGTCAAGGAACTGGTCGAGAATTCGATCGACGCGGGCGCCACGGAAATTTTCATCGACATCGAACAGGCGGGAAGACGGCTGATCCGCGTTACGGACAACGGCTGCGGCATGTCGAGAGAGGACGCTCGGACGGCGTTCCTGCGCCACGCCACGAGCAAGATAGCGAGCGATACGGACCTCGATGCGATCCGCACCATGGGCTTCCGGGGGGAGGCCCTCTCGAGCATTGCCGCCGTATCCCAGGCGCGCCTGCTTACGGCGAGGAAAGGCGAACCCTCGGGCGTCATGGTCTCGGTTGAGGGGGGGAGGATCGAATCCGTCGCCGACGCTGCGGCGGCGCACGGGACCTCGCTTGAAATATCCCACCTGTTTTACAATACACCGGCGCGGCTTAAGTTTCTCAAGAGCCCCGCGACGGAATTTTCTCATATCCTGACCGCGGTGTCCCGCCTGGCCATGGCCCACGCTTCCACTAGGTTCAAGCTTACGCACGGCGGGAAAACAGCGCTCGACCTGCCTGCCTCGCTGAGCATAAGGGAACGGACGTTTCAGTTGTACGGCGCGGAACTCGCGGAAAATCTGATGGAGATTTCCGGCGGGAGGGACGGCGTCCATGTCCACGGGCTTGTGGGCCGTCCGGCGTACAGCCGGGCGGACCGGACCTACCAGGATTTCTCCGTAAACAAGCGCGCGGTCAGGAATGCCACGCTTACGCACGCGCTTTATGAGGCGTACGGCGGCATGCTTATGCATGGCCGGCACCCGGCGGGCTTCGTCTTCATCGAGCTCGATCCCGCATTGGTTGATGTGAACGTGCATCCCGCCAAAGCCGAAGTGCGCTTTCGGAACCAATCGCAAATTCATGATCTGGTCCGTGACGTGATCAGGGAAGCGCTGCGCGCGCAGGGAATGTCCCCGGCCGCAGCGGAGACGGCTGCCGGGGAAGGGGTGCGGGAGGCCGTGGCCGGGTATCTGGGCGCCATGCCTCTTTCCGGCGAAACCACGGACCCAAGGTATTCACCATTTTTTGGACGGAGAAAGCGCGATCGGGAAATGACGCTCCCGCAGGGGGATTCACGCTTTCCCGCGCAGCAGGAGCTTGGTGTTGATCTTTTGTCTCATCCTGCAATAGACACGGGACGCCTCTTGTTTCCCCTTGCCCAGGTCCACGACTCTTTTATCATAGCTCAATCGCGCGACGGCATGGCGATTGTCGACCAGCATGCGGCGCATGAGCGTGTGCTGTTCGAAAAACTGCAGGATTTGTCCGGCGCGGGGCGCGGTCCTGTTCAGGACCTGCTGGTGCCGGTCCAGGTCGGGCTGGGCCCGGCCCAAAGCGGCCTGCTTGCCGAGTATCTCCCCGAGCTCGAAAAGCTCGGATTCTTCGTGGAGGACTTCGGGAACGGCGACTTCATGATCAAGGCGGTCCCGGCGCTGCTGACCGGCGCGGACTACAAGCAGCTCCTCCTCGATATTCTCGACGAAGTGAATGTCCACGGGAGGAGCGGAAATGTGGATAAGCTGCGCGATGAGCTCCTGAGCGTCATGGCCTGCCACCCCGCGATCAAAGTGCACCGTCATCTCGACCAGAGGGAGATGGAACAGTTGTTGTACGATCTTTTCTCCTGCCGCATGCCCCACACCTGCCCGCACGGCAGACCGACCATCGTCCGGTTCTCCATCG
>DASWAB010000309.1:0-2260 GCA_036391375.1 Nitrospirota bacterium | reverse complement strand
GTCCGCGTCAAAAGGGACCTCGCAGAGCCGGGAGGCCCCGACATCTCCAAGGGTTTCCCGCGCCGCCCTGAGCAGCGCCGTTTCAGTCGGGTCTCCCTTGTACTTCCCCTCGGTAAACCGCGCATTGTTGCAAAGCATGGCCGCTCGCAAGACATCACGGGGGGGCCCGACGCCGGCGCCGCGAACATCCGAAATAACATTGTCGGCCCAGAGCGCTTTTACCGTCATGTCATTCTGCGTAAGCGTGCCGGTCTTGTCCGTGCAGATCACGGTCACGGAGCCAAGGGTCTCTACAGACGTGAGGGTCTTGATCAGCGCCTTGTTCCGCGCCATGCGCTGGCTTCCCATGGCGAGCGCCAGCGTGACTGTCGGGAGCATGCCCTCGGGGATGAGCGCCGCAGTGATGCCGATGCCGAAAATAAAATTTTCCCAGAAGCTCCGCCCGATCATAAACCCGAGAAGAAAGAAGAACAGACCGACCGCTGCTGCAATGCCGGCCACTACCCGTGTGGCCTTCACGATCTCTTTCTGGAGCGGGCTCAGATCCGCCTCCACCGCGCTGGTAAGGTGCGCGATGCGTCCGAACTCCGTGCGCATGGCCGTGGCGAACACGACGGCCTTCCCCGAGCCGCTGATGACCGTGGTGCCGGCAAAGGCGACGTTCGGGCTTTCGAACAACTCGCCGCGGCAGGGCGCGTCGTTCCTCAAGAGCGGCTCGGACTCGCCGGTAAGCGATGCATGGTTTACCTTGAGCCCCGCCGTCTCGATAAGTCTCGCGTCTGCCGGAATCTTGTCACCCTCGGCAAGCCGGACAATGTCGCCTGGCACGACTTCACGCGCCGGGATCTCTTTTTCCTTTCCTTCGCGAACGACCTTCACGAAGAAAGGCAGCAATTTTCTGAGCGCCTCAAGCGCCTTCTCCGCCCGGTATTCCTGTATGAATGTAAAGACCGCGTTGATAATGATAACGACAATGATGGCGAGGCCGAGCGTGAGCATGCCTTCGCCGGGATGGAGGCGCTCCGAGAGAAACGACAGAAAAGCGGCCAGCCAAAGCAAAACCGCAAGAAAATGCGTAAACTGGCCCAGAAACCGTGAAATGAGATGCTTCTTCTCCACTTCCGTGATTTCGTTGGGCCCGAACTCACGGAGCCTTCGCGCCGCCTCCTCTTCGGTGAGACCCGCCTCGGAGGTGACGAGACTGCGAAAAACTCCGTCTTTTGTCAGGCTGTTGATCTTCACGATTTATATTCGCAGAGCGGACAATGCGTTCCCGCGCTCTGCCTATGAGACCGTCTTCTTCGGCTTCAAGATGATCAGGTCGCAGGTCGTTTCGCGCAGAACTCTTTCCACAGGGTTCCCGCGTATGAGCGAGTTCATCAGGCTGCGCTCGCTCGCGCCCATGATGATCAGCTCATGCTTTCTCGCGGCGGCCTCGATCGTGATGCCCCTTCCCGTGCTGCCGGGGATGAGCTTTTTTTCATGGGCGATTTCATGCCGGTTCAGATGCTCGATGAACCGCATGATGTCGGCGGGAAGCCGTGATTCCCACTCAACGGGCGTCAGGTGAATCTCGCCGTGGAAAAACCGCGTCATAGGCCGTGTGGTGTGAAAAAGATGGATGTTCGCGTTGAACGCGCCCGCCGCGAGCGCCGTGAAATAGGCCCGCTCGGGAATGTGGCTGATCTGCGCTTTCAGCGGCACGAGTATCGTCTTCGGATGAACGTGGCCCAAGTGGACGACCCGTACAAGGGCCACCGAACAGGGAAGGCCGAGAGAGAGCCTCCGGGCGACGGTCCGCGCGTAGAAGCGTTTTTTGACGTCCTCGCGGCGCGTGGCCGCGAACACGAGGTCGATGGACTCGCTCCTGACGATCTTCCTGATCCGGTCGAGCGGGTCGCCCGTCTCGATCACGCACTCCGCCTGGACGCCCATTTCTCCCGCTTGAAGCGACAGCCTCTTGATCGCCCGTTCTGACGCTTGAAACGTCCTGCCGGAAAGCCCCTTCTCCACGATGGAGCAGAAATATATCCGCGCGTCTGCTTTCCGTGCAAGCTGCAAGGCGTAGCGCGCCGCAACTTCGGAGTTCAGGTGTTCATTGACCGCGGCAAGGATCTTTTTATACATGAATATAAGATAGCACCGGCAGAAGCAAAGATCAAATCAAGTGACGTCACCGATCTGTGCCTTTCCGTTATTGTGAACTGGTAAATCGTATTGCAGAAGAAATGATTTTCGGGGGAGCGGCTTCCGATATACT
>DASWAB010000308.1:0-6655 GCA_036391375.1 Nitrospirota bacterium | reverse complement strand
ATGTCCCCGCAGCGGGGTACCTCAAGTCTCTGCGGGAGCTTTGCGACAAGAACAATATCCTGCTTATGCTCGATGAAATTCAGACCGGCATGGGCCGGACCGGGAAACTCTTCGGGTATGAGCACGAGGGGATAACGCCCGATGTCGCCGCGATCGCCAAGGGCCTTGGCGCTGGCATGCCGATCGGCGCGCTCCTCGCGACCGACAAGGCGGCCCAGGCCCTGAACCCGGGCTCGCACGGCTCAACGTTCGGCGGCAATCCGCTGGCCTGCGCAGCGGCGCTCGCGTCCCTCGAAACGCTGCTCGAAGACAATATCATCATCCAGGCGGTCGAACTGCTCGGCCGGAGCTTCCTGCAAAAGCTGGAGGGGCTCAGAAAGAAGCACGGCATCATAAAGGACGTGCGGGGCAAGGGCCTGCTCGTCGGCCTGGAGCTCGACGGAGAAGGCAAAGATATCGTGACCGCATGCCTCAAGGAGGGATTTTTGATCAACTGCACCATGAACACGGTGCTGCGGTTCATGCCCCCCCTCATCATCGCCGAGGAAGAGATCGACCGGTTGATCGACGCCCTCGACCGCATATTGTCGAAACGATAAATCAGCTCGTGAGTTGGCAGCCGCCCTAATCTGCGAGATGAAACTTTCTGGAGACTTCATGAAAAAAGACCTGCTTGCAATTTCGGATCTTACCGCACAAGACATCGAGAAAATACTGAAACGCTCGGCGGCCCTCAAGGCGTCGCTGAAACAGGGCAAAACCCGCCGGACGCTTCAAGGCAAGTCCCTCGGGATGATCTTTGAGAAGTCGTCGACACGGACGCGCGTGTCCTTCGAAGTGGGCATGTACCAGCTTGGGGGCCAGGCGCTGTTTCTTTCGTCGGGCGACCTCCAGATCGGCCGCGGCGAACCGATTGCCGATACAGCGCGCACACTCTCGCGGTATCTCGACGGCATCATGATCCGCACGTTCGGCCAGGAAATCGTCGAGGAGTTGGCGCGCCATGCCTCGATCCCCGTGATCAACGGCCTCACCGACCTCCACCACCCTTGCCAGGCCCTCGCTGATCTGCTCACGATCCAGGAAAAGAAAAAGAAGCTGAGGGGCCTCAGGCTTGCGTACATCGGGGACGGAAATAACGTCGCCAACTCGCTGGTTCAGGCGTGCGTGAAGGTGGGGATGCGTTTTGCCATCGCCTCCCCGCCGGGATACGAGCTCGATGCCGTCATCCTGAGCGCAGCCAAGAAAGAGGCAAAAAAAACCGGCGCGACCGTGACGGTCACATCGGTTCCCGCGCGGGCGGCTGAAAATGCGGATGTCTTGTATACCGATGTTTGGGCGAGCATGGGGCAGGAAGCCGAACACGCAAAGCGGCTGAAGGCGTTCCGGGGATACCAGGTGGGCGGAAAACTTCTGAACGGCGCGGCGAAAAAGGCCCTGGTGATGCACTGTCTGCCGGCGCACCGGGGCGAGGAGATCTCCGCAGAGGCGATCGACGGACCCCAATCCGTGGTCTTCGACCAGGCCGAGAACAGGCTCCATACGCAGAAGGCGGTGCTGGAGCTCCTGATGAGATAAACGAACGCCGGAATATGCATAAATCTATAATTCGGGTAAAAAGACAGTAAAAATTTGCGAACAATAAATCTAAAATTACAATCTCACGCTGACATCCCCGCCCAAATATGCTATAAATAAATCGAACGGTTTGCTTCTATTTTGTTTGGAGGTATGCCATGAAGCCTTTGATCGGCATCACCACAAACCTGGAGGTCCAACCCGCGAGAAGTCTCGGCATCCTCGATCAGGACTACGGCAGGGCGGTGTTGCAGGCGGGGGGGATCCCGGTGCCCATCCTCGGCATTGAGGCCTCCATCCCCGATCTGGTCCGGCGGCTTGACGGCTTCCTGTTCAGCGGAGGCGACGACATCCATCCCCGGTTCTACCGGGAAAAGCCGCTGACGGACGCGCGAATGACGGTCTCTCCGGACGCGCGGACGGAGTTCGAGATCAAGCTTTTTACGGCCGTGGCCGGTGCGGGGAAACCCGTGCTGGCAATCTGCGGCGGCGCGCAGCTTGTAAATGTGGCGCTGGGCGGAAAGCTCTACCAGGACATCGCGCTCCAGGTTCCCCATCCGATCAAGCACGGTCCCGAGCGGCCCGGGGAAAAGGTGTTCCACGATGTCGATATCCTTGAAGGCACCCTTCTGTCGCGCATCACGGGCGCCAAGCAGATACGGGTAAGAAGTTCCCACCATCAGAGCGTGAAAAATCCTGGTCGGGGGCTCCATCTTTCCGCCGTTGCGCACGATCGGGTAATCGAAGCCTTTGAGCCGAGGACAAAACAGTTTCTTTTAGCGGTACAATGGCACCCGGAAAAGACACCCCATGATCCTTATACAAAAAAGCTTTTCGAGGCGTTCGTCAACGCCTCAAAAAAGTAACACCGCCGGGGCCGTAACTGCTCTGTTCCTGCGCGTCATCTCTCTTCTCCTGTGCCTGTTTGTCGTATCCGCCGCCGGCTGCCGCAAATCCGGCGACGGCCGCCTTCCCGGGTATCTGTATCTTCGGCTGGACAGCAACCCAACGACTCTCGATCCCGCGCTCGTCACCGACGTTCAGGGAGGCGGCATCGCGGCAAAATTGTTCAACGGTCTGGTCCGGTTCAACGAAAATCTCGAGCTCGCGCCGGATATCGCCCGTTCCTGGAGCCTTTCCCCCGACCAACTGACCTATACCTTCCATCTCCGGCACAACGTCCGATTCAGCAGCGGAAGGAGGATCACGGCCGGAGACGTAAAGTATTCGTTCGAGCGCGTTTTGTTGCCCAAAACCAGGGCCCCGCTCACCTGGGTCCTTGATAAGATCGAAGGGGCGGATGATTTCATTGAAGGGAAAGCCCCGGACGTCTCGGGCATTCAACTTATAAACGATCACACCATCGTCCTCAAGTTGAAAAAACCCTTTGGTCCCTTTCTCTCGCTCCTCGCCATGACCACGGCGTACATCGTTCCCCGCGAGGACGTGGAGCGGCTGGGACAGGATTTCGGCACTCATCCGGCAGGCAGCGGGCCGTATCAGCTCACGGAATGGAAGCACGGGCAGCGCCTCGTCCTTACAGCGCGTGAGGATTACTTCGAGGGGAAACCCAGGCTGCGCGGAATGATCTACCGCATCATACCGGAAAATCTCACCGCGGTGCTCGAATTCGAGACGGGCAGGCTCGACGTTCTCCAGATCCCGTCCTCGGAATACCGGCGCTATACCGCCGATCCCCTCTGGCGCGACCATGTGTACGGCAGGCCGGGACTCAACACCTACTACCTCGGCCTCAACTGCACGCGGCCGCCCTTGAACGACGTTCGTGTGCGCAGAGCGCTGAACATGGCCATAGACCGGCAGCGCATCCTGAATACGATTATGGAAAAACGCGGCGTGCTGGCCAACGGACCGATCCCGCCGGAGCTGTGGAAAGACAAGGCGTGGCCGCGTTTACTGCAAGGGTATGCCTATGATCCGGAGAAAGCGAAGGCATTGATCCGGGAGGCGGGAGCCGAAGGGGCGACCATCAACATCTATATCAAACAGGAACCGGAGATTTTAGACATCACCGAGGCGATCGACACTTACCTGCAAAAGGCGGGGTTCGCCGTCAAGATCACCCAGCTCGACTGGAGCGCGTTCAAGCACGCCGTAAACGAGGGAAAACCCGACGCGTTCTGGCTCGACTGGTGGGCCGACTATCCGGACCCTGAAAACTTTCTGTATCCGCTTTTCCACTCCGCGAGCGTCGGCGCCGGAGGAAACCGCACCCGCTGCCTTGATCCCGAACTCGACCGGATCATCGGGACAGCCCAGCGCACGGCGGATGAACAGAAGCGATATCGCCTTTACCGCGAGGCCGAGGAGCGCGTCATCCAAAATGCCCCCTGGGTATTCATGTGGCACAAAGCAGACTACTTCGTCGTACAGCCGTGGGTCAAGGACTTTAAGATTTATCCTCTCTATTCCATCGACAAGCGCATGGACATCAGTGTGAAACGGTAAAAAGGCAGCTCTCACGTGAAGCTGTCTTCTGCCTTTACGCTGTCTTCTTCAGTTTCTTTTCCTCCCCCGTCCACTCATGGGATGCTTTTTTGACTTTGGCCATCATCTCAGGGGTAAACTCCTTGATCCCATGGGCTTCCCTCGCATGGACCGCCGCGCCGTCGGTGATCAGTTCTTCGGTCATCGCAATATACCGCCACGTACACTCAGGCTCCATGTCGCAGTTATACTCCTTCAGCACGAGATCGGCGGACCTCGCCGCGTCAGACCCCGTGGGGGTTGCAAAGAGGTTTTTTATCTTCCCCAACATATCGGGCCCCACTTCCTGCACGCCGTGCACGTCCCGAAGATGAATAGCGGCTATATCAGCGAGAAGTTCCTCGGTTTTTGCCACGTGCTTCCAGTTACATTTGTTCCCCAAGCTTGCACATGCGAACTCTTTCATAGGACACCTCCTGAATTCATGATGGTTAATTTTATAATAATCTCTCTCCTTGATTAAAGTATAGCACGACGTGGGTGCGGGCACGGGCAGGATCAAACGCATGGAAGAAATAATACCTTGGTCGGGGAAGAAGAAGCAAAATGTGGGCGTTACCGGAACCTCGCGCCGCAGTGCTTGCAGGCGCCCCTGTTGACGTCGCCGCCCAGGTATTTTTTGCAGGACGGGCATCGCCAGTTGAAGACGGTAAAAACCAGGAAGGCCATGATGAGCAGCACTTGAATCAGCACCAGTGAGTCTCTTGAGAAATCCCCGAAACGGTCGGGACGCTTATAGACGACGGCAAGCACAAGAACGGAAAAAACCGCTGCGCCAACAGCAATGATCTGACGGGCCCTGCGCGCGGTAAATTCCCGCATGATCTTTTGAGTGTCTTTATTCGTGGTTTTTACGGTCTTCATCATAGGATCCACCGTGCTGCAGTTTGTACGAAGGTTTCCCGGCCATTATCCGAAAATCAATTTCCCCCGAAAACGGTCCTCAAGAGGTCCGTGACCCTGGCAGCCGGATCGGTCCGTATCTTTTTTTCCTCCTGGCCGACCATGTAAAAAAGGCCTTCCAGCGCTTTATCGGTCACATAGTGATCCAGGTCTATGGCCTCCTTGTCGAGAAAAGGAATCGAGTCTGCCCTTCTCATCATCTCTTTAAAGGCCTTTGTTGCGCCCACCTCGTTGAGGGACGCAACTATGACCGGCTTGAATTCACGGTAAAGGTCGCTCCGGGTTTTTGCTTTAAAATAGCCGGTTGCCGCGGTGTCGTTGCCGAGCAAAATCGTCGTGGCATCGGCGATGGTCATCCCTTTTATGGCACGAAGAAAGATAGACGCGGCCTTCGGCGCCGCCTTTTCCGCCCCCCGGTTCATGCTCAGGACAAATTCATCGACCTGCTTTCGCAAACCAACCCGCGAAAGGGTGTCGGCAACGGATTTAATCTCGTCGGGAACGGGTATCTTTATAGCAGGATTTCCAAAATAGCCGTCCGTCCGGGAGACATATTGGACGGCGTTATGCGTGCCTATGGATAACGCTTCCTTGAGCCCCGACGCCTTGGTGGCCTCATCCTGGCCTTTGTCCTGATTGAGAATCTTTTCTTCAGCGTCCTTCAATGCTTTGTTCAAATCAAAGGCATTGCCGACGGACGTTAATACAACCAGCACAAGAAGGGGGACAGACAAAGCAGCTTTCATTTTACCTCCTGAAAGTTTGAAATACAAACTACCTTTCAATGGGCGCGCAGCGTTACCACTTCAACGTTTAGACTTGGCCAGGCCCGGTAGATGCCTCTCTCCATTTATAGTGACACGTAAGGCACATCGGCTCATGTACGCAAAGCAGTCCGCCGCAACCGGGACAGGTCCACTTTTTCTCTTCGTTTCTCATGAAGCTTCTTATGCCAAATCGCTTCACTTCCGTAAGATTCTCGATCATGCTCATTCCGTACTTTGATCTGTATCGTTCATCCAGGCGCCTCAGCCTGGTGCAGGGAAAGCTGTCGCATTTGAAACAGTAGCCGGCCCTGCCGCTTGTCCTCTTCTTACAGTTTTTGATGTAGCACAATGCGCGGGTTTTTGGTTTGAAACGATCATCGCCCCGGCAGCCGGGGCAAGCATTTTTCTTTCTGATATAAGCGCGGCACAACCGGCAGTTCATGCCGCAGGGAGCGATCAGCGTGGTTCGAATCGCGTCTGTCTCGACCGGTTTGTTTGCCGTCACTTTGACATTCCCGTAAAAGATTGAATGTTGTTTCTGTCTGTATATCAGCAGCGCACGACTTCCAGCAGCGGCACATCACGATCGACCGCGCAGCCGCCCCGGTGAGCAGGTTGCTATACGTCCTTTTTCTTTTTGAACGATTCCACCACCTGGTGGACATCAGCTAAACATCATTTGCCGGTTGGGTTCTTTGAGGCGCAATTGCATCCGCCCGCCTTTTTCTCATGGACAATTTTTTCATAGATGAGAGATCTGCCGTGCTCATTGAAATCATTTTCAATATCTTTTTTCGTGTACCCGAAACAGTAACAAACAAGATCTTCATCATCGAATTTATTCCTATTATTGAAAGTTGATTTTATCTCAATCATTTTGTTGTCCTCAAATCGCATAA
>DASWAB010000307.1:0-7025 GCA_036391375.1 Nitrospirota bacterium | reverse complement strand
GGACCATGCGCATGGTCTCCGGCAGGCTCGCGGGTTTGATGAGGAGCGGCCAGAAGGCCGGGGCGATCCGGAAGGACATCGAGCCGCTGACCACGGTCCTGATGTTCATGGCCATGATCCAGGGGCTCGCCTTCCGCTGGTCGTTGGGCGGGTTTTCTTTTTCACTCGGGAAGGAAGCCGAAAGGGCATGGAAAAATTTTGAGAAATTAATACGGCCGGAACAGACGAGGCTCGCATGAAAAAAAGACTGATGATAGCCGCAGCGGTCCTTCTCGCAGCCGTTGTCGTTGGGATTCTGATCAGAAGGGCCGGCAATGGGCGGGACAAGGACGTTCTCTCCCTCTCGGGGAACGTGGAAGTGACCGAAGTGGACGTGGCGTTCAAGATCCCCGGCCGTGTACTGACGCTCTTCACGGACGAAGGCAGGATGGTTGCAAAGGGAGACAAACTGGCCGTGCTGGACAGCGCGGAGTATGCCAGCCAGGTCGCGCAGAACAGGGCAAACCTCAGGAACGCCGAGGCCCAACTCGAGAAGGCCGCAAAGGACCTGGAGCGGTACGAGACGCTGTATAAGAAGGAGGCAATAGCGGCTCAGCAGCTCGACGCTGCCCGGACGGGATATGCGGTCGCCCTTGCCCAGTCCCAGCAGGCTGCGGCCGCCGTCCGGACGTCGGAAGTCAGGCTGGGCGATACCGTCATCTACGCGCCGGCCTCGGGCGTGGTGCTCAGAAAAAACATCGAGGCAGGGGAGACGGTGCAGGCGGGCGTGCCCCTCTTCACGATCGGAGACCTTGCCGACCCCTGGATCAAGGTCTATGTCAAAGAGGACAAGCTCGGCATGGTGAAGCTGGGCCAGGAGGCCCGGATAACGACGGATTCCTACCCCGGCAAGGTCTATGACGGCAGGATCACCTATATTTCCTCGGAAGCGGAGTTCACGCCCAAGAACGTGCAGACCCAGGAGGAGCGGGTCAAACTGGTCTTCGGCGTCAAGATCAGTGTGAAGAACGAAAAAGGAGAACTCAAGCCGAGCATGCCGGCGGATGTAAAAATAAGCCTGAAACAGCCGCCGTCGAATTAACGAGCATGAAACACGCCATCAGCATAGAAGGCCTGACGAAAACATTCAACGGGGCAACCGCCGTCAACAGCCTCCGGTTTGAGGTCAAAAAGGGGGAGCTGTTCGGCCTCGTGGGCCCGGATGGCGCGGGAAAGACCACGACCATCCGGATGCTCACCGGAATAATGACGCCCACCGCCGGCAATGCCTGGGTGGCCGGTCATTCTATCGTGACCGAACCCGAGCCGCTCAAGAAAAAAATCGGGTATATGTCCCAGCGGTTCGGGCTCTACGAAGATTTAACGGTGATGGAGAACATCCACTTTTACGCCGATCTCTATGAGGTCCCCCGCCGGGACCGTCCTGCGCGGATCGAGCGCCTTCTGGGATTCAGCAATCTGACGCCGTTCAAGGACCGGCTCGCAGGCAAGCTTTCCGGCGGGATGAAGCAGAAATTGGGGCTTGCGTGCTCGCTGATCCACACCCCCGAAGTGCTGTTCCTGGATGAGCCGACCAATGGAGTGGACCCGGTCTCGCGCCGGGACTTCTGGAAGATCCTGTACGAGCTCCTGAAGGAAGGCATAACCATCCTCGTCTCCACGGCGTACCTTGACGAGGCCGAGCGGTGCGCCCGGATCGGACTGATGCACCGGGGAAGCATTCTGATGCTTGAAGAGCCCGCTGTCATAAAGCGGTCCCTGCCCGGCGGAATGATCGAGGCATGGTCGGAGGACTCGCGGCGGGCGGCAGAGATTGCGAAGGCCATCGAAGGCGTGAAAAGCGTGAATGTGTACGGCAACAAGCTGCATATCGCGGTGGCGGACAGGAGCATGATGGACGCCGTCAAAGAGAAACTGCAGGCGGCGGGCGTTTCCCTGCGGGGGGCGCGGGAAATATCTCCCTCGCTTGAGGATGTGTTCATTGCAAAGGTTGAAAACCGCTAATACAATGGTTTGGAGTCCGGAATGAAAAGCCAGGCTGAAGCCACCGGCGAAATATCCGTATCCGTCCGCGGGCTCACCCGCGTCTTCGGCGATTTTGTGGCAGTGGACCACATCGATCTCGAAGTGCGCAAAGGCGAGATCTTCGGATTTCTCGGCCCCAACGGCGCAGGCAAGTCAACGACCATCAAAATGCTGTGCGGCCTGCTGTTGCCGACCGGGGGCCGGGGGACCGTGGGCGGCTTCGACATCATCACCCGGTCCGAACAGATCAAGCAGAACATCGGGTATATGTCCCAGAAGTTCTCCCTCTATGACGATCTGACGGTCGAGGAGAACATCGACTTTTTCAGCGGCATTTACAACGTCGCCGCATCGAAAAAAGAAGCGCGCAAGAAGTGGGCCCTGGAGATGGCGGGCCTCGGCGACAAGCGGGACGCGCAGGCAAAAATACTGCCGGGCGGCTACAAGCAGCGCCTGGCGCTCGGGTGCGCGATCCTGCATGAGCCGCCCATCCTGTTCCTTGACGAACCCACGTCGGGGGTGGACCCGATCTCGCGCAGGAACTTCTGGACCCTGATCTCGGAAATGGCCCGGGGCGGAACGACCGTGTTCGTCACGACGCACTACATGGACGAGGCCGACTACTGCGACCGGCTCGCCCTCATTTACCGCGGAAAGATCATCGCCGAGGGCGCTCCCGACCAGCTCCGGCACGACCTCATGAAACGGGACGTCCTTGAAATAGAAGCCGAACCCCTGGTCGCGGCCATGGACGTTCTCCAGAAAGAGGGCATCGAGACGGCTGTTTTCGGCAGCCTGCTCCATGCCGTCGTGGATAATTCCGCAACCGCTGCCCCCTGGATCCGCGGGATGCTGCAGCAGGCGGAGATCGTGGTGCGGAGGATCGAAAAGATCGCGCCTTCGCTCGAGGATGTGTTCGTGACGCTGATCGAAACGGCGTGAAGGAAAGGGCGCCTGCCGGCGCGAAGTTCAACCAGCGTGGAGAGTGAGTATGAGATTCCTTCGCCTGAAAGCCGTCGCAAAGAAGGAACTGATCCAGATCAGACGGGATCCGCTGAGCCTGGCCATGGCGTTCCTTATGCCGGTCCTGCTTTTGTTCATCTTCGGCTATGCCATCACCCTCGACGTCAACAACCTGGCCGCCATCGTGCACGACCTTGACCGGAGCGGCATGAGCAGGGAGCTGATCAGAGAGTTTACCGCGTCAGGCTACTTCACGGTCGTTCGCGAGGCCGGGGACCCCCGGGAGCTCGACCGGTATCTCGACGCCGGCAAGGCGCGGGTCGCGGTCTCGATCCCCGCCGATTTTTCGCGGGACCTCCGCTCCGGGAAAGAGGCGTCGCTCCAGGTGATCGTTGACGGAAGCGATTCCAACACGGCGACGATCGCGCTCGGCTATGTTTCCCTCATAGCGGACGGCTACGCCGCCCGGTTGAGCGGCGGGAGAACGCCTTCCCTGATCGATCCCCGGATCAGGGTCTGGTACAACCCCGAATTGAAATCCCGCAACTTTATCATTCCCGGCCTGATCGCCGTGATCATGGCGGTCATCGCCGCTCTTCTTACGTCGCTCACCATCGCCCGCGAATGGGAGCGGGGGACCATGGAGCAGTTGGTCGCCACGCCCGTAAAAAACCCGGAGCTGATCCTGGGAAAACTGATCCCGTACTTTCTCATCGGGTTCATCGATGTGGCCGTATCGGTCCTGCTCGCCGTCTTTCTGTTCGGGGTGCCGTTCCGCGGCAACCTGCTGGTGTTCATCGTGCTGTCGAGCGTATTCCTCTTCGGCGGGCTCGGCCTGGGGATCCTCATTTCGATCGTCGCAAAATCTCAGCTCGTTGCGAGCCAGATATCCATGGTCGTGACCTTTCTCCCCGCGTTCCTCCTTTCCGGATTCATGTATGCAATCTCCAATATGCCTGCATTCCTTCAGGGGCTCACCAGGATCATTCCCGCCCGCTACTTCGTCAGCATCGTCAAAGGCGTCTTTTTGAAGGGGAACAGGCTCGTGATTCTCGCAGGAGACGGCGTCTTCCTGCTGGCGTTCGGCGTTATCGTATTTCTGATCGCCAATATAAAGTTCCGGAAAAAGGTCGCGTAGCGCACGGGAGCCCGGATATGTTCAAGAGTCGGGAACGCATAAAACGGATGGTGATCAAGGAGTTCATCCACATCTTTCGCGACCCCAGGATGAAGGCGATCGTGTTCGTCATCCCCGTTTTGCAGACCATCGTGTTCGGCTTTGCCGTAACGACCGACGTGAACAACATCCCCGCGGCGGTGTATGATCTGGACAAGACCTACGAAACCAGGGAGGTGATAAGAAGGCTGAAGGCCTCGGGGTATTTCGACATCAGGCATTTCCCGGAGACCGGGGAGGAGATGCAGGACCTCCTCGACCGGGGCAAGGTCATCATGGTCCTGAATTTCAAGAAAGGCTTTTCCGCCGATATCAAAGCCCGCAGACAGGCGTCCCTCCAGATCCTGGTTGACGGGACCGATTCCAACACGGCGACGGTGGCGATGGATTACGCGGGGAGGATTATCAAAAAATATGCGGCCGAACTGGACCCGGCGAAAGGCGCGCAGAGGGCGAGGCTCGACCTGCGCACCCTGGCTTGGTACAATCCGGAGCTGCAAAGCAAGAACTACAACGTGCCGGGCGTGATCGCCATGGTCATCTTTCTCACTTCGCTGCTGCTCACCTCCATGGCGGTCGTGCGGGAACGGGAAACGGGCACCATGGAGCAGCTTATGGTGACGCCGCTCAAGCCGTTAGAGCTCATCCTGGGAAAGACCATTCCCTTCGCGATCATCGCTTTTATAGAAATGGCGCTCGTAACGGTCCTTGGCACGGTCATCTTCAAAATCCCGATAAAAGGTTCGCTGCTTCTGCTCCCGTTCTCGACGGCCATTTACCTGCTCTCAGTCCTGGGCATAGGCCTCTTCATTTCCACGATCGCCCGCACACAGCAGCAGGCGCTCATGGCGACGTTTCTTTTCTATATGCCTGCGGTGCTTTTATCGGGATTCATGTTCCCCATCGAGAACATGCCCCGTGTTTTTCAATATGCAACCTATGTGAATCCGCTCCGGTATTTTCTGGTGATCATCCGCGGTCTGTTCCTCAAAGGAAACGGCATTGCCATTCTCTGGCCCCAGATGGCCGCGCTTTTCATCGTCGGGGTCCTGGTTATTTTTCTGGCATCTTTCCGGTTCCGCAAGCGTTCGGATTAGCGTCGCATGCCTGTCAGGTGAAATGATAAATTACAATAAATCATACTTTATTATGATTGACTTGAGCGTCCGCCTTGACTACGCTTAAAGTATCCATTTATTCTCTGTTACCGTAATATTTACGATAACAATGCCTGTCAGGAGGGCGCCCTTGCCTGAACGGACTCTCAATTCCTTTCCAGTAAAACGGCTGGACATCCTCGATGAAAAAGGCAGCGCCGATCCCGCCCTCGTGCCGTCTTTTTCCGATGAAGACCTGAAAAAGATATATGAGTTGTTGGTCCTTTCGAGGACCTTCGACCAGCGGGCGCTCGCCTTGCAGCGCGAAGGCCGGCTGGGGACATACCCGTCGATGATGGGGCAGGAGGCGTCGCAGATAGGAAGCGCCCTTGCCGCCGAAAAATCCGACTGGTTTTTTCCGACATTCCGCGAAAGCGGTGTCTATATCGCAATGGGGCACCCCCTGCACCTCATTTTTCAATACTGGGCCGGCGATGAGCGCGGGATGGCGATTCCCCAGGGCATGAACGTGTTTCCTCTCTCCATTCCCGTCGGCACCCAGATCCCGCATGCCGTGGGCGCTGCCATGGCGGCAAAGTACCGCAAGGACCGGGCCGCGGCCCTCGTCTACTTCGGCGACGGCGGGAGTTCCCGGGGAGATTTTCACGAAGGTCTCAACATGGCGGGAGTGTTCAAGCTGCCCGTCGTATTTTTGTGCCAGAACAACCAGTGGGCCATTTCCGTCCGGCGGGAGCGGCAGACCGCGGCCGAAACCATCGCGCAGAAGGCAATCGCCTACAGCATTGAAGGCATCCAGGTTGATGGAAACGACATCTTCAGCGTATACAAGGCGACGAAGGACGCGATCGGGAAAGCAAAAGCAGGGGGCGGACCAACCTTGATCGAGTGTTTCACTTACCGGATAGCCGACCACACGACATCCGACGACGCGACCCGGTACCGGCCGAAGGAAGAGCTCGACACGTGGAAGGCGCGAGATCCGATTCTCCGGTTTCGGCTGTATCTGGAGAAAAAAGGCCTCTGGACCGAGAGTTATCAAAATGACGCCGAGGTGCGCGCGAAGGCGGCTGTTGACGAGGCGCAGAAGAAGGCCGAGACGGCAGCCCCTGCCGATCCAAAAGACATGTTCACCTATACGAATGGGGGCCTCACGCAGAGACAGATGAGGCAATTGAAGGATTTCTGATATGGCGACGATGAATACGGTGCAGGCGCTGAACTCAGCGCTCCGGGAAGAGATGGAGCGGGATAAAGATGTTGTGGTCCTGGGCGAAGACGTGGGAAAAGACGGCGGCGTGTTCCGCGTGACCGACGGGCTGTTCGATAAGTTCGGACCCGAGCGCGTGATCGATACGCCTCTTGCGGAGACCGGGATCGTAGGCGCCGCCATCGGCATGGCTGCGTACGGACTCAAGCCCGTTGCCGAAATCCAGTTCATGGGATTCATCTATGCGGCCGTGGACCAACTCTTCTCGCATGCTGCAAGGATTCGCTCGCGCTCGCGCGGAAGGTTCACCGCCCCGCTCGTGGTCCGGACTCCCTACGGCGGAGGCGTAAAGGCGCTCGAACACCACTCGGAAAGTACGGAGGCGATCTTCTGCCACATGCCGGGAGTTAAAGTCGTTGTGCCTTCCTCTCCGCGCATCGCGAAAGGGCTGCTCCTTTCCTCGATCCGGGACCCGGACCCGGTGCTGTTTCTGGAACCCACGCGGCTCTACCGCATGATCAAGGAGGACGTGCCC
>DASWAB010000306.1:0-2786 GCA_036391375.1 Nitrospirota bacterium | reverse complement strand
ATCATTGAACCACTTAACGGTACCTGTCTCCATGATGAGCTACCTCCTTACTGGTGAATTGAAGCGGCGGAAATGGGGCAAAAAAATACCGCAAAGTCGATCTGTCTTTGCGGTTTCCCAACAAGAACATCCGAAACTTCTGAGATGAAGTATCCACCTTTTGCGCCCGGATGTCAAGCATTATTATTAGGATAAAAAATCATACGATGCCCGCGCCCTGGCGCGGGGGAAATAATACGCATATTATTTTCTTGTTTTTTGCCGCGTTGTACTATTTTTTATTCTGCGGAGGCCGGACGTGCATACCGACGAATTCGAAATATCCCTGCTCAGAGAACTGAGCGTATGTAAAAATACCATCCTGCGGATCAAAAAGTCCCTCGGCCTTCTGGAGCGAAAGCACAACATGACCACGGCGTACTTTCTCGAGGGGCTCCGGACCGGCCGTCTCGTGCCCGATCCTGAATATCAGGACGATTATGCCGCGTGGCAAAGCAGCCATGAATCGCTCAAAACGTGGGAGGAGCTGGAGCGGAAGTACCAGGAGGTTTTTCGCATGATGAAAATTTGAACGCAATTCTCTGTTCGCTCCCGCCTCCCGTTGTGCTATACTCGCTTCATGCAAAGCGGCCCGCATAAACCGATCACCAGCAGGGAAAACAGCGCCGTAAAATATCTGCGATCTCTGTCCGACCCCAGGCGCCGGAAAAAAGAGCAGGCTTTTCTGATCGAAGGCGTCAAGATGGTCGAAGAGGCGCTCCGGGACGACCTCGGAGTCAGGATGCTTGCGGCCGCGCCGTCGCTCCTCCACCATCACGGCAAAGGGGTGCTGAAGCTCGCGGAGAGGCGGTCCGTGGACGTCCTCTGGGTGTCCGAACGGCTGATGGACGCGATATCCGAAAGCAAAACGCCTCAGCCGGTGATGGCCGCCATCCATATGAAAGAGCGCTCCGTCGATTCGCTTTTGGCCGACCCCTCCGGACTCGTCGTAGTCGCGCACCAGCTCCAAGACCCGGGAAACCTCGGCGCGATTATTCGCACCGCCGAAGCGGCCGGCGCCGGGGGGGTGGCGCTCGCGCCGAACACCGTGGACCCCTATGGCGCCAAGGCGTTGCGCGCGTCCATGGGAAGCGTCTTGCGACTGCCGGTGGCGCGAATCGAAGACGTACCGGCGTTCCTCAAGGCCTGCAAGCAGAAAGGCTTTCAAACCGCCGCGACCTCGCCGGCCGGCGATACGACGCACTTCGATATCGATCTGACGAAATCGACGGTGGTGGTCCTGGGACAGGAGGGGGCGGGGCTGCCGCAGGACATCATGGCGAACATTGATCTGCGCGTCCGCATCCCCATGGCGAAGACCATCGACTCGTTAAACGTGGCGACTGCCGCGGCGGTAATTCTCTATGAGGCGGTGAGGCAGAGGATGCGGGGAAAGCGCGCCGGCTGACAGGAAATGATCTCCGGTATTTTTGAAACGCGCCGTCGCAAGGCGGACGATGACGAAGGGGCGGAAAGGCCGATTATGAAAAAAGCGCTCATGACCGCTGGCTTGATCAATTTTTACATCCAGGAAAACAGTTTCCTGGGCCGTGAAGACATCAAGGTCTTTACCGCGGCCACCACCGACGTGATGCTAAAGCTCCATCGGGAGGAAAAAGTCGATCTGATGGTAACAACGCTCGATTTGCCGGGGACCCTTACCTGCGAGAACCTTTTCGATACGATCAGACGAAGCGAAGAGCTGCGGAAGGTGTCCATTATTATCATCTGCGAGGACACCCCGGCCAACAGCAAACGATGCAGGCAATGCGGCGCCAATGCGGTCTTTACCACGCCCGTCGACGGCGCACTGCTCCATGACAGGATGCGGCAGCTTCTTGATATCGCGCCCCGTCAGGCGTACCGCGCCATGCTCCAGATCGCCGGCGTCGAAGGCACCCTGGGGGACAGGGCATTTCTCTGCCACGCGGAAAATATCAGCGCCACGGGAATGCTCATCTCGGCGCAGGAGGTCCTCCCCGAAGGCTCCCCGGTTTACCTTTCTCTCTTTCTCCCCGATGGGGCGCGCGTTTGCGCGCACGGAGCGGTCGTGAGGACCGCCAAGCAGATGGCGACCTCGCATGCCTTCCGGTACGGGATCAGGTTCACGGATATCTCTCCCGAGGACGTCGCGGCGATCGAAAAATTTGTCAAGCAGGAAACAGCGGGGGCAAGGTCAAGGAACGATTGAAACTAATGCCTGTTTTGCTGTTCGAGCCTGCCCGGCAGGGAAAAAAGTTCAGCCCCCTCGACATGGGCGCGGCTGAGTATCTGCCCCTGCGAGCCGTCAATTCGGACAGCATGACTTGCAAAGGACCGCTCCATCCATTATAGTATAACTAATATCGGCAAGCAGGGACGAAAACCCTGTCACAAAGGCGCCAGGACGGAACGAAAATCAACGAATTCCTCATGAACTTCGCACCCGCCGCCTTCATGGTGAAAATCCCCTCACTTGGGCGGAATTCGATATGCCGAACAATCCGGTCATCCTCCGATGCAGGGCCTGCAGGACGCTGAACCGCGTCCCCGTGGACAAGCTTGCGCAGCATCCCGTCTGCGGACAGTGCAAAACGCCGCTCGCGTTCCCTTCCGCCCCGCTCAACGCTACCACGGCGAGCTATGGTCAGCAGGTAAACGACTGGCCGGAAATTCTGCTTGCGGAATTCTGGGCGAAGTGGTGCGGGTATTGCCGCAGGATCGAGCCGTTCGTCAACAACCTCGCGGCCAGACGGGCGGGGCGCCTC
>DASWAB010000305.1:0-4617 GCA_036391375.1 Nitrospirota bacterium | reverse complement strand
TTCCTCCACGCGCTCATACGTCGTGAAGCGGCCCTCGCACTGGAGGCACTCGCGCCTGCGGCGGATGGATTCGCCTTCCTTCCCCATCCGGGAGTCGACGACTTTGTTCTCAAGGCTGGAGCAGTAGGGGCAGCGCATAGGGTCAGTTCAGCGTTTTGAGTTCACGGTTTAGAGGCTCGAAGCGCAGCGGCAAAATCTGTTTTCCGGCTTCTCCCTCCGCCTTCATTTTCTGTATTGCGTTATCTTGATCCCGGACTCTTTCAGCATCTCCGCGGCGAGCTCGTCGGGGTAGCCGTCCTCGAACACAAGGTGTTTGACGCCCGCGTTGATGATCATCTTGGCGCAGATGCCGCAGGGCTGGTTCGTGCAGTAGAGCGTCGAGCCTTCGATGCCGGTGCCGTGCTTGGCCGCCTGGATGATGGCGTTCTGCTCGGCGTGCAGGCCCCGGCAGATCTCGTGCCGTTCGCCCGAGGGGATGCCGAGCTGCTCGCGCAGGCACCCGCGGTCGAGGCAATGCTCGATGCCCGACGGCGCGCCGTTGTAGCCCGTAGCGAGGATATTCTTGTCCTTCACAAGCACCGCGCCCACCTGCCGCCGCAGGCAGGTCGCCCGCTTCTTCACCAGGTGCGCGATCTCCATGAAGTATTCGTCCCAGGAAGGTCTGGTCATAGTATTTATTTGCCTTCTGCCTATGCCGCGGTTTTTTCCATCGCGAACATCGGGAACCTGGCGCAGAAGGCCCTGGTCTTCTCCCGGATGGCCGCGAGCTTCGCCGCGTCGTGGCCGTTGGCCAGCGTTTCGCAGATCAGGTCGCCGACGACCTTCATTTCCGGCTCGCGCATGCCGCGCGTGGTCACGATGGGGGTGCCGAGGCGGATGCCGCTCGTGGTCACCGGCGGCTTCTGGTCGTAGGGGATGCTGTTCTTGTTCACCGTGATGCCGGCCGCGTCGAGCCACGTTTCGGCGTCCTTGCCGGTGATGTTCTTCGGCGTAAGGTCCACGAGCATGAGGTGATTCTCCGTCGTGCCCGAGACGATGCGGAACCCGTCCTCGATAAGGCGCATTGCAAGGGCCCGGGCGTTCTTCTTCACCTGACGCTGGTATTCACGGAACTCCGGGGCGAGCGCCTCCTTGAACGCGACCGCCTTGGCGGCGATGACGTGCACGAGCGGCCCTCCCTGGATGCCCGGGAAGATCTGCTTGTCCACGGCCTTGGCGAATTTTTCCCTGCACATGATCATGCCGCCGCGCGGCCCGCGCAGGGTCTTGTGCGTCGTGGTCGTGACGAAGTCCGCGTGCGGCACCGGGCTCGGGTGCTCGCCCGCGGCCACGAGCCCGGCAATATGGGCGATGTCCGCCATGAGATATGCGCCCGCTTTGTCCGCGATCTTCCGGAACCGCGAAAAATCGAGGACCCGTGAATAGGCGCTGAAGCCGCACACGATCATCTTCGGCTTGTGCTCCATTGCCAGCCGCTCCACCTCGTCATAGTCGAGGATCTCGGTCTTCCGGTCCACCCCGTAGGAGAATGACTTGTAGAGCGTGCCGGAAAAACTCACGGGCGCGCCGTGCGTCAGGTGGCCACCGTGCGGCAGGCCCATGCCGAGAATGGCGTCGCCGGGCTGGAGCACGCTGAAATAGACGGCCATGTTCGCCTGCGAGCCGGAGTGGGGCTGGACGTTTACGTGCTCCGCGCCGAAAAGCCTCTTCGCGCGCTCGATTGCGAGCGACTCCACCTGGTCCGCGAACTCGCACCCGCCGTAGTACCGGCGGTTCGGGTAGCCTTCGGCGTATTTGTTCGTGAACACGGAGCCCTGGGCTTCGAGCACTGCGTTGCTCACGTAATTCTCCGACGCGATCAGGACGATTTTCTCCCGCTCGCGGGCCTCCTCCCCCTTGATCGCGTTGTACACGTCGACGTCCGTCTCTTTGAGTTCCGACATGGGGTTATCCTTTTATCGATTGTTCTATGTCCCGTATCTTATCAAGCCGTATCCGGTGCCGGCCGCCCGCGAACTCCGCTTCGAGCCAGGTCTTCACGATCTCGAGCGCCACGCCTTTGCCGATGACGCGTTCTCCCATGGCCAGGACATTGGCGTCATTGTGCTCGCGGCTCATCCGGGCCGTGAAATGGTCGTGGCAGAGCGCCGCCCGCACGTTGGGATAGCGGTTGGCGACCATCGACATTCCGATGCCCGTGCCGCAGATCAGAATGCCGCGCTCCGCTGAGCCGTTCGAGACCGCCTCGGATACCTTTTTCCCGAAGTCCGGGTAGTCAACGGAATCCTTTCCCGAGGTGCCGTAATCAGTGACTTCGATGTTCTTGATTGTTTTGATGAAATCCAGAACCGCCTGTTTCAGTTCCACGCCGCCGTGGTCGCTGCCGATCGCCAGTTTCACGAATCCACCCCCAGAGATCTCAAGACGTTGATATTAACATCTCCGCTGTTTTTGTGTCAAGGAAAATACCGTGTTCGGCAGGCCCGACGCAAGGGGAATGATGCGGTAGGGGAAAAAACAAGAGCGCGAATTCCACGGCAAAACAAAGGGATGGTTTCCCATCCCTGTCGAAAAAGTTCTTCTTAAAATGTGCGTTCTCTACTTCCCGTAAACATGCACCGTGTACTCGTTCCAGATACGCAGGACACTGAACGTCTCAAGGTCGGCAAAGTATATCTCTTTCATGCCGTTCTTTTTGGCGATATCGCCTATCGCGGCACTGTCCCATGCTGCGCTGAGCGGCGCATAGAGAAGCACCAGATGTTTTATGCCGCCCGACTTTTCCGTCTCTCCAATCGGCGTCTTATGCATATCGAGGGTCAAGGGCTGAAACGTATGCGTATAAATGATCCCAACGCCGCACCCGGACAGCGGCAGGAACGCGAGGAGAACAGCGAGCAGCAGGGTGAATCGTTTCATGGTCGGCCTCCCGTCAATCGCCGTATACGATCGTGGTCGTTTCCGTGTAGATGCCGAAGAAAACGCTGAGGATCTCCCTGTCCATGTGGTTTACGGTGGAGATGCCGCCGTTTTTGGCCGCGGCCGCAGTGCCCGCGTCACCCCAGGCCGCCACCCACAAAACAGACTGCGATGAAGCCCTTCCCGTTTTCTGGCCCAGCACCGTCTTGTCAACGTTGGTGTCCAGCGGGGCAACCACATGCGTATAAAAACAACCCGACAAGAGAACCATTGAAACCAAAGCAGCGAGCGCAATCCTGAGAACTCTCATGTCTGCCTCCTATCGTAGATTTTTCCAAAACAAGCACATTATAGCACAGATTGCAGGTCTGCCGCCTCGATGCTCTCGAGCAGCCTGAACTGGACCCGCGCCCGGTGGAGATTGTGGGCCGCGTATTGAATCTTAAAATAGGCGTCCCCGCGGAGATAGTCGGCAAGGAACCGCAATCCCAATTCAAAGGTAATGACCTTCACAGAGGCGGGAAGCATCTCGATCTCTTTCGGCGTGAGGAATCCGCCCGCCTCGCGCATATAGCCCTTCGCGACCGCCTCGAAAAGAGCAAGATCGATGCCGACCTTTCCGAGGTCTTCCGCGTCCTCTCCCCCGGGATTGGCCGCCGACCGCGCGCAATCGCCGAAGTCAAAGTGCACGATGCCGGGCTTTACCGTATCCAGGTCGAGCATGCACAAGGCCTCGTGCGTGACGGCATGGACCATGACGTTATTCACCTTGGGGTCGTTATGCACCACGCGGACGGGAAGGTTTCCTTTTTTCATAAGGTCCGTAAGAAGCGGCGCGAGCCCCCGCCGCCGGGACACGAATTCCGTTTCCGCCTCGATTCCGGCCGCGCGGTTTTTTACGTCGGCCCCGAGCGCTTCGTCGTATTCATGGAGATACTTCGGCGTGTGATGAAATCCCGGAAGCGTATCGTGAAGCGCGGCGGGGGAAAGGTCCGACACCAGCGACTGGAACCTGCCGAGGCCCCGGCCGACCTCGTATGCGTGTTTTCTGTCCAGCACCGTATCATACACCGTGCCGGACTCGATGAAATGGAACGCCCGCCAGTAGCCCCCCGCTGCGTCGCGATAAAACGCCCTTCCGTCGCGCGTGCGAATGAGCTCCGGCGTGACCGCGGAAGGGTCTTTCACTCCCTCCGCCCGGAGCCGCCGCACAATATGCGAGGCCACGGCTTCCACGTTCTCCATGACCTGTTCGGGATGCCTGAACACCGAAATGTTGATCCGCTGAAGGATGTATTTCCGGACGGCGCTCTTCTCCTGGAACTCGCAGAGGTAGGTGTCGTTGATCAGGCCGGAGCCGAACCGCCCGGCCTTCAGGAACGCTCCGGGGAGCGGAAACTGCGGGATGATGGATTCAGGCATGAACATGGGGAAGAAAACCATGGCGAAAAGAAGACCGCGCCGACCTTCGGGTCAGCGGCCTGCTTTGACATCGAACAATGCTATATCGGCAGCGCCCTTGATAGCCTCGAACTGTTTGTCAGTCGTCAACACTTTGGCCTTGCCTGCCTTCGCAGAAACAGCCAGATAGCAATCGGAAAGCCCGATTGATTTGCCCTTGCGCAACAGCCATGAGACATTTTCCCTGCAGCCTCCCAGAGGTCGACTGATGCTACATGATAGTATATAAATACCTCT